>CBDUWJ010000435.1:0-2747 GCA_965370895.1 uncultured Anaerolineae bacterium
CTCGATGCTGAGCTGTACTTTTACGCCAAGACCTTCGCCTTCGAGTTGGCCGATCCGGTAGAGCCGGTGCTGATCGAGAATCTCTAGGACAGCGCTGTCTGGCTGCGGCAGTTGTGACGTGAGACGTGTTGCGTGCCAGATCAGGCCGTTCGCGATGCCTCATACCGAGCATCCAACACACAACACGCTCCACGCCTCACCCTTGACTAATACGCCCGCGCCCAGTAGGCCCATTCCTCTGCCGGCTCGCCGCAGACGACACAGACCCCTGGTCCCACATCCCCCTGATCCAAGGGGATGCAACGGCTGCTGGCCTTTGTGTCCTCTTTGATCCTGGACTCGCAGGCAGGGTCGCCACACCAGTGGGCCCTGGCCCAGCCATGGGCCACGATCTCCTTGAGCTCTTTGCTGTCTTTGGCCGCTGTGATGTTGGCGTCGCGAAAGGTGGTCGCGGTGGCCAGCATGCCGGCCTGGATGGTGTCCAGCATGTCACCCACAGCACCGGCAAGACCGGTCATCGGCGCGCTCGATTTTCCATCCCTGCCGGGAATGTCTCGCCGGGCGAGAACCACGCTCTCCTGCTGGACGTCCCGGGGGCCAATTTCGATGCGCAGCGGCACGCCCCGCAGCTCCCATTCGTTGAACTTCCAGCCAGGCGTCATGCCTTCGCGGTCGTCCAGCGTGACCCGGAATTGCCCGGCTAACTCAGCGCGGATCCGTTCCGATGCCTGCAGAACCACCGATTTCTGATCCTCCTTGCGCCAGATGGGGACGATGACCGCCTGGTAGGGCGCCAGAACCGGCGGCAGCCGGAGGCCCTGGTCATCGCCGTGGGCCATGATGATGGCGCCGATCATGCGGGTGCTCAATCCCCAGCTCGTCGTCCAGCAGTATTGCAGTTCGTTGTTCCTGTCCAGAAATTGGATGTCAAAGGCCTTGGCAAAGTTCTGGCCCAGGTTGTGGCTGGTGCCAGCCTGAAGGGCCCACCTATTGCCCATCATCGCCTCGATGCTATAGCTGGCATCCGCCCCGGCAAACTTTTCCGCCTCACTCTTACGTCCCGTGATCACCGGGATGGCGGCATCGTTGATCGCGAAATCGGCATAGACATTCAACATCTGGATCGTTTCTTCCTGGGCTTCCTCGTAGGTGGCGTGGGCCGTGTGGCCCTCCTGCCAGTAGAACTCGGCTGTCCTCAGGAACAGACGCGTCCTCAGTTCCCAGCGCAGCACGTTCCCCCACTGGTTGATGAGGACCGGCAGATCACGGTAGGACCGGATCCACTTGGCATACATGTGTCCGATGATCGTTTCCGACGTAGGCCGCACAACCAGCGGTTCCTCCAATTTCTTGCCGCCGCCATGCGTGACCACGGCCAGCTCCGGCGAAAAGCCCTCCACGTGCTGGGCCTCCTTCTGCAAGAACGACATGGGGATAAGCATCGGGAATAGGGCGTTCTGGTGCCCCGTCTCCTTAAAGCGCCGGTCGAGGCCCTGCTGGATGTTTTCCCACAAGGCCGTCCCGTAGGGACGCACAACCATGCAGCCCCGCACCGGCGCATAGTCTGCCAGTTCGGCGCGCAAAACGATCTCGTTATACCAGGCCGAATAGTCCTCACCCATAGGTGTAAGTTTCTTTTTGTCCGCCATGTGTCTCCTCCTGAAAAGTCGAGTTAGTCGAAACGAGCAGGGCGAGCTGGGCCGGCCCGCCAAATACTGTCAGGGTGCGTGGGTTTCCCCTCTTCGGCCCTGGCGAAGAGGGGCCCTACGGGGTGGGCGCTATAGTGTCCACCAACAAGGTCAGCGCGTCATCCACGTCATCCACCACTCGCGCCAGCACAAAGTCGCGCTCGCTCATCAGCGTCTCCGCGCGGAGGGCCTCGAACAGGCGAGACCAACCGTCGCCGACAAAGAGAAACGGCCGCGGTGAGATCTGTCCCGTTTGGAGCAAGGTCCAGGTCAGCGTCGCCTCGGTCAGCGTCCCAATGCCGCCCTGCAGAACCACAAAGCCGTCGGCGCTGGTCAACCGCTGCAGCCTGGGGAAGAAATCGCTCACCCGCTGCTCCTCGGTGAGCCAGGGGTTGGGTGCCAGGCGCGGTGCAAAGAGATCCAGGGTCACACCGATGACGTGACCACCGGCCTGGCGCGCCCCCCGACTGGCGGCTTCCATCGTCCCGCCATAGCCGCCGCAGATGAGTATGAACCCTGCTTCGGCCAACAGCCGTCCCAATCGCTCGGCCTGGGCCAATACCGGGTGGCCGGCTGGGGCACTGCCGCTGCCAAAAACAGCGATGTTCTTGCCGCTACTCGCCATCAGGTTCACCCTTGGATTGCTCCGCTGGCTCATTGCTGCCTTCTTTCGCCCTTTTCATCTCAGCCTCAAGCCGTTTCTTGCCCGGCCCCTTACTGAACTCCCGGGAGAACTCGGCTGCGGCCAGCCCCAGGGGTACATCCTGGCCATACCGCTCGCCCAGATAGTACCGGTGCTCGATGATCCACAGGTAGAGGTCCGCCTCTGTACGATCTGGAAAACGGTCCAGGATCTCCTCTTCACGGATGACCTGTACCGTAGGACTGTAGACTTGATCGTACCAACGGGCCACCGCCTCCGCATAGGAGATCTCACGTTGTTCGCTCAAGCCCACAAAGTGCCGGTGCACGGCGATGTGCCCATGGAGCTTCCGGTATTGGCGGGGCAAGGTGAACTCGATCTGCTGGTCGGGACGCAGGCTGTCCAGACCGGTCGCC
>CBDUWJ010000436.1:0-2730 GCA_965370895.1 uncultured Anaerolineae bacterium
TCCCACTGTAACATAGTCGTTGAGTTTGGAAGGCCAGATGTTGTTGGTGGCGGTTGTCTTGACGAACGGCAACAGTAGCACATCGCTGGCAGCCAGGTAGAGATTCAATTCCTCATAGGACACCCAGCCCGTCTCAACCACATCAGTCAGACAATCCGCCGGCAGGTAATCGGGCAACCGCAGTTTGTGGTTCCCCACAAGCACCAGCCTGCAAGGTCCATCGACCTTCTCTCGAACCAGACGGAACGAATCGAACAGCAACCTGGCGCTGTTCGGCCGAAGGACCCCTAGGTACCCCAGCACACAGTCATCTGACGAAAGTGCGGTCAGTCTGCTCCGCGCCTCCGCGACGTCTATCACCTGCAGTCCATCAGGGTCGCATCCATGGAGCAGATTCAGGATCCGGTCACGGGGCACGCCCACCGATACCGCCCGCTCCACGAGCGGCTCGCCCATCGCCACGCAGCCATCCGCCAGTGGGTGGAACACCTCCTCGCAGAATGTCTCCAGCGGCTCCATCCATACGCGAATCGATGGATTGCGCTCGCTTGCCGTTCCACCCCGACCGTACCAGTCAGCCCAGTCCAGGATCGTGGGGATGCCGCGCGCGTGCTTCAAGTACAGGGCTGGAAGGGCCACGGCTGGCCGGGATTCGAGGCCGTGGATCAAGTCATACTCGTCGTGCCGGCGCAGGTAGAGGATACGCTGAAACGTATCCCATAGATCCCAGCCGGAGCGCGCCAGGCCGGGCAGCAGATCTGGAGACTCGATAATCCGCACTCCTGCGGCCTCCTGCTCCGTGAAGCCCCTGCGCCGGTCCGGCGAGATGCACACCATCGTCACCTGATGCCCACGCTCCACCAGCAAACGTCCCTGGTGGTAAGCACGAAAGAACGCTCCACCGCCCTTCCAGGTTGTGTTATGAGTCAAATACAAGATACGCACGGTTGATCACCCCTCCCAGGTCTTCCACGGGGCCTTGCCGCTCTGCCACAGCGATTCCAGCAGGTGCTTTTCCCGGAGGGTATCCATACACTGCCAGAAGGATGTATGGCGATAGGCCATCAGTTGTCCATCGCTGGCCAGGCGCTCCAGGGGTTCTCTTTCCCACACGATGTCATCACCATCGATATAGTCCATCACGCCTGGTTCAAGGACAAAGAATGCTCCGTTGATCCACCCCTCGCCAATCTGGGGCTTTTCCGTAAACTCTGCGACCCGATTGCCCTCGAACTTCATATAACCATAGCGCGCTGGAGGTCGAACGGCTGTCACCGTACCCAGCTTGCCATGGGATCGATGGAAAGCAAGCAGAGCTTGCAGATCGATGTTAGAGACGCCATCGCCCCAGGTAAGCATGAAGGTTTCGCCGGCCAGATGCGGTGCCAGACGATTGATGCGTCCGCCGGTCTGAGTGCGAAGCCCCGTGTCGATCAACTCAACTGTCCAGTCCTGCTTGGGGCCGTCGTGAACGGTCACCTGGCCATTCTTCATATTGACGGTCAAGTTGCTGTACAGCGAGCAATAATCCACCATGTACTTTTTGATCATCTCACCCTTGTATCCAAGCGCGATCACAAAGTTCTTGAAGCCATGGTGGGAATAGTGCATCATGATGTGCCAAAGGATCGGTCGCCCGCCGATTTCGACCAGCGGCTTGGGCTTGACCTCTGTCTCTTCTGCAAGACGTGACCCGAATCCTCCCGCAAGTATAGCTACCTTCATTGCCTGCCTCCTCGTCCGACCGGCTTTCAGGATAGATGTGTCCCCGGCTCACAAATAGCCAAGCGCTTTGAGGCGATCCATGACCTTGTCGCGCTCCTCTGGCGTGATACCCTCATCACTTGCCGAGTACGCCTCGGTCTCGTAGGAATCGATGTAGCTGAGCGGATGTGACTGAAGAAACGCATCCTCTATGGCCCCCACCATCACCTGCCCGTCCATATCGCTGGCAACAGGCAGGCCAGCCAGCGCCAGCAAGGTAGGGGTCACGTCAAGCAGGGTCATCCCCTCAATCTCCGCCCCGGCTTTGATCTTGTCACCATAGAGCATAACGATCCCTTCGGGCTCATGAGCGCCCGAGTTCACCGTTTCCTCTTCATAGGTCCAAAGCTCACCCACTCTGAAAGACCCACCGTCAGGAAAGGCAATGATGTCATCCGGGTCCAATTGCTCGCGCGGCAAGGCAAACTGGACATAGTCGGGCCGCTTTGTGACCTTGAACAGGCAAGACCCGGTCTCACGTAGATGAGCTCCGGACAGCTGCTCGACAACGTTCTCCGGAATCCCTCGGTCTCCACCAGCTTTCGACACCAGGTACCAAGAAATCCCCACATGCGTCGGGATGATGTCATCTGGTGCCTGGATCGCCCGCATGAACAGGTCGATGTTCAGGTTCGGTTGTGGATAGGGGGGAATGGATCGGAAGCCATGATCAGACAAGACCATGACGGTCGTCTCCCTATCGACCATGCCCAGGAACCGTCCCAGGATCTGGTCGGCTTCCTGGTAGGCCCTGGGCACCACGTGCCCGTAGCGGGTCACGTCCGCCTCTGCAACGTCCTCAAAGTCCTCAGGGAAACGATATTTCCAGAACCTGTGCGAAAGCGTATCTGTGGGATGAAAGTGAAATGCTGCGTACACGGGCTTGTATTCCGCATACAGATGGCAGAACACATCTGCATAGAGCCGCGGCTGCAGCAGCCATTTGCGCCAGAACCGCTCCAAAGC
>CBDUWJ010000437.1:0-2716 GCA_965370895.1 uncultured Anaerolineae bacterium
GCCATGGACGAACTACTAATGACATCGATCGTGTCACTGCGAGCGTTGGCGAAGCAGTCTCCACCAGCCGGTTGGGGATTGCTTTCCTTCGGTTGCCCTCAGGACAGGCTCTGGTGGCCTTTTCGCAATGACAGGTTCGGGTGTCATTCCGCATCAAGTGGCGGCGCGGCATGGATGAACTCACAATGACAGATCTCACGCCAACTATCTCCAACCGCGATTACCCTACTCGCCGGGATCACGGCTCCCTATCTCGCTCACTCTTCCTGGTCACGTCGAAAGTCGACGAAACGGTAGCCGGTCCCCCTCTCGGTAAAGATGTAGAGCGGATGGCTGGGATCGGGCTCGATCTTTTTGCGCAAGTAGGTGATGTACAGCCGGAGCAAGCCGGTCTCGTCGCGGTACTCGTAGCCCCACACCTTGGAAAGCAGCATCTCGTGGGTCATCACCCAGCCGGCGTTGTTTACCAGGTGGTAGAGCAGGCGGTATTCGGTGGGACGCAGACGGATCCGCTCGCCGTCCGCAATGACCTCCCGCTGCCGGAAATCGATCTCCAAGCGGTCGTCGATCTTGATCGTCGTTTTTGGCGTGGGCGTCGGCATCTCGGCCCGGCGCAGCACCGCGCGAATGCGGCTGGCCAGCTCGCGGGGGCTGAAGGGCTTGGTCACGTAATCGTCAGCGCCGAGCTCCAGCCCCCGGATGCGGTCCTCCTCCTCTCCCTTGACGGTCAGCATGATCACCGGCACGGTCGAGATCTCTCGCAGCCGCTCCAGCGTCTCAAAGCCGTCCATGTCGGGCATCATCACATCCAGCAGCACCAGATCGGGCAGCTCGTCGCGGACCTTTTCCAGTGTCTCGATGCCGCTTCCCGCCTCCGTTACCTTATAGCCCTCCAGGTCGAGGTTCATCCGTACAAAGCGCACCATACGGGGTTCGTCATCTACAACAAGGATCAGCTTTTCCGTAGGCGAGACCATTGCACCCTCCAGAGGGATCTGAGGCGCTTGCTGCGGCTGATGGGCAGGGTGAGTGCCCTCAGACGCCGCAGGCCCTGCAGCCCCTTCCTATCTCATCGGCAGTGTGAACATAAAGATCGACCCGCGCCCTGGCGCGCTTTCGACCCACACCCGCCCGCCATGGGCCTCGACCACGGCCTTGACCAGGTACAAGCCCAGGCCCGTGCCCTCGGTGCGACGATGCAGGCCGGACTCGACGCGGTGAAAGCGGTCAAAGATGCGGCGTTGCTCCTCTGGCGGGATGCCGATGCCCTGGTCGGCGACATAGACCGTCGCGCCAGTACTGTCGATCCGGCCGCCGATCCACACGGTGCCGCCCTCGGGCGAATACTTGACGGCGTTGCTCACCAGGTTCGACAGGACCTCCTGCAAGCGTTCCGGATCACCCCAGATGGGTGGGAAATCGGCCGGAAAGTCGAGCTCGAAGGTGTGGACGCCGGTCTGGGTGCGAAAACCGTCCGCGACCTTTTCGGCCAGGCGGGGAAGCTGTACGTCGGTTGCCTGCAGCTTCAGGCCGCCAGCCTGGATGCGGCTCGCCTCCAGCAGGCTGTCGATCAGGTGGGTCAGGTGGTCGGCCTCTTCGGCGATGACGCCCAGGCTCTCGTGCATCGTCTCGCGATCCCAGTCGGCGTCCTCGCGGCGCAGCGTTTCGGCATAGCCCTTGATGAGGGCTACCGGTGTCTTGAGTTCGTGGGACACGACCGATACAAACGTGGACTTGAGTTCCTCCGCCTGGCGGAAGCGGGTGATGTCTACCACGTTGACGATCACGCGCGCCAGCTTGCCCTCGTCATTGTAGAGGGGCGTAGCCGTGACCCCTGCGCTTGTCGGCGGTCCAGCCCGGCGTACCACGTCACCCTCCACGTAGGAGCGCATCTCGGCGGTCGAGGGCCGCTGCAGTGGGGGTTCGGGCAGCGAAAGGGGGTTGCCCTGCCGGTCACGCAAGGCCAGGACCTCGGTTACGGGGCGTCCCAGGGCCTCGTCGGCATCCCAGCCGGTCATGCGGGCCAGTGCTCGGTTGAACACCTGCACCCGCCCCTCGGCATTCAGGATCATGACCCCTTCGGCGCTGTTATCGATCATGGCCGACAGCGATTGCCGTTCGTCATCCACCTGCTGGTAGAGTTGGGCATTGCGCACAGCGATGGCGGCCTGGTCGGCAAAGGCGGCGAGCAGGGCTCGGTCGCTCGCCGAAAAAGGCCCTCCAATGCTGCGAAAGACATAGATGGCGCCCAGGACGTCGTCTTTGATAACCAGGGGCAAGGCCACGACCTGGCTCAGCGCCAGCCCGGCGGCCGTCGCAACCCTGCCCAATCGCATCTGCAGGTCGGATAGTCGCCAGCCGGAGGGGGCGCCGCGCAGCTCCTTCGCCCCTGGCAGCTCTGCCCACAGCGGCTCAAAGAAGCGGACCATGCTGGCTGGCAGGGCGTGGCTGGCGCGCACGCGCAGCAGCCCGTCCCGGTCCCGCAGCACGATGAGGCCCGCCTGGCCTCGAAGTAGCTCGACGGCGCTCTTGAGCGTTAGCTCCAGGAGCGACGGCAGGTCGAGCCGAGAGGTCATGGCCCGGCTGATCTCTAGCAAATAGTCGTGTTGGCGGTCGCTTCCGCCTGTGGAACCGCGTCGATAGTTTGGCATTAGAGGGTCCGGAGAAGCATTGCTTCCCTCACGTCAAGCTGATCAGCGTAGTGAAGAACTGAACT
>CBDUWJ010000438.1:0-2689 GCA_965370895.1 uncultured Anaerolineae bacterium
GCTATTTCTTCTTCAGGTATGGGGCCAACTTGCGAACCCGCTTCTTTGTGCCAAGAGACGTAACCTCGTGCATCTCGTCGAACATTCGCTTCACGCGCTTTGACTTTTTGCGACGAAGGTGGCTTTTTCCGATCTTGGTCCTCATCAGCTTTCCCGACCCGGTGTACTTGAAGCGTTTAGCCGTGGCCTTGTGTGTTTTTATCTTTGGCATTGCATCCTCCCCACAAAACGATTGCCCCTATCCTGCCCAGGGGCAATCCTCACCTGTGTTCTGATCTGTCCAAGTTGAGCAGAGACTGACTATCGCGCTATCACCCCTCCTGCGCATCCTTGCTCGTCACTTACGCTTGCTTGGAGCCAGGATCATCAAGATGGTACGCCCCTCGAAGCCTGGGTGCTGCTCGATTGCGCTTATATCCGCCAGATCGTCGGCTATACGGGCCAACTGCCTCCTGGCAACTTCGGGATGAGTGATCTCCCGACCACGGAAGCGAATTCGGACTTTGACCTTGGCCCCGTTTTCCAGGAAACCACGCGCCTTGCGGACCTTGAAGGCGAGGTCATGCTCGCCGGTCTTGGGCCTAAGACGGATCTCCTTGACCTCGACGTCTTTCCTGGCCTTGCGTGCCTCTCGATCGCGCTTGGCTCGCTCGTATTGATACTTGCCAAAGTCCATCAATTTGGCGACCGGGGGCTTGGCCTGCGGAGCAACTTCCACCAAGTCCAGGGAGCGCTCCTCCGCTAGCCGGAGTGCTTCTGTACGCGGCAGCACTCCGAGCTGTTTGCCATCAGCATCAATGACGCGCAACTGCTGGGCCTGGATGGCGGTGTTGACACGTGTTCGATATCTGCTTATCTCTGCTCCTCCTCGTCTTCAATGCACTTGTGGAATAGCCACAACCCCCTGGGCCTCTTGGGGCGGCTATGTGCCTCGTGCCACCAGTATTCGTGCACCTGGCTCCAGGCGCTATGCAAAGGGCAGCACTGCTCAAACGGCTTGAACGGCACGGGCGCATTATACCTCAAAAGCTGGGCATGGTCAAATGGGAGAGCATACGGGGCGCACGTGTCACAGTTCTCTGACGCGATGGAATAAACGGCCGCCAAGAGCAGTGGTTCTGTGGTCTCGACGGCGCAGTGGCAAACCACCTGGTGTCTCTTTCGGGCTGCTCCTCCCATGCCTCTGGTTGTCGTTGTCAAGCGCCGGGAAACCTGGTATAATGGGCGCCGTTCAAGGACTTGGTGGTTGGATGATGGGAAAACTGGGAGAGCGGCTTTACGCAGCCCGCGAAAACAAAGAACTGTCCTTGGATCAGGTCGCTGAAGCGACCAAGATCCCGCTGAACTATCTGGAAGCATTGGAAGGCGAATCACTTGGCGCCTTTACCAGTGATCTGCACGCGCGTGGCTTTCTGCGCAACTATGCTCTGTTCCTGGGTCTTGATCCGGAAGAGACCGCGGCTCTCTACGATGAGCTGCCGCGCAGTGAGTTGCATCGCAGTTCATTTCGCAGCGGCTCCCGCGCCAGTCAAGACCCCGTGGCGCCGCGTCCGGAATCTGGGCGCAGTGGACGCTCGATGCTGGCCGTGGATGCCCTGATGGCTCTGGTAGTCGTGGCGCTCCTGGGCCTGGTTGGTTTCTCTGTCTACCAGCGTCAAAACCCACTTGAGGTCACCCCCACACCAGGCCCGCTCCCCACGCCTACGGTCACGCCGATGCCCGTGTTCGAGGGCACGGCCTACACGATGGACGTCTATTTGAATTACGCCGAGCACAAATTGGATGTACAGGAGCGGATTGATTACACCAACGTGACCAGCGAAACGCTGCCAAACTTGATTCTGAATGTCCATCCCAATCACTGGCGCAAGACGTTCGAGCTAAACGACCTCAAGGTGGACATGGACGGCGAACTGGTCAAACCTGAAGTCTTTCCCCTGGACGTGACCCTGCGGGTGGAGCTACCCCGCGAGTTGCAGCCCGACGAGCACATCGCTCTCTACCTGGATTATTCTCTGAACCTGCCCAAGATCAACCCCGATGAGGAGTTCAGCGGAGGTGGCTTTGGCTATTCCGAGCGAGCGGTGAGCCTGGGCAACTGGTACCCCGTCTTGGCTCCTTACCGCGAGGACAAGGGCTGGTACGCCCTGACCTACTTCCCTGTGGGCGATCCCTATGTGACCGAGGTGGCGGACTATGACGTGACCATCACCACTACAGAGGGTGTGATCATCGCCGGAACAGGGCAGGAGACGCGCTCGGGCGACAGCGGACCGGGTCCGAAGATCTGGCATTACGAGGCTGAGCGGGCCCGCTCCTTTGCCTTCGCTGCCAGCGATCGTTATCAGGTGGCCACTGCTCAGGCGGGTGATGTTGCCGTGCACGCCTATTTTTTTCCCAATGACCAGGATTCGGGGGAAGCTGCTCTTGAAACGGCGGTTCAAGCACTGGAACTCTTTGGCGAGCTTTATGGCCCCTATCCTTTTTCCGACTATCGCCTCGCCGAGACCGAGTTCGCCGGGGGCATGGAGTTTTCAGGCCTCACGTTCCTCGGCTCGGTGTTCTACGATGAGTATGACGGAACGACCCGCACGCCTCTGATCCCTCTGACGGCCCATGAAGCTTCCCACCAATGGTTCTATGGTTTGGTGGGCAATGACCAGGTGACGGAACCGTGGCTCGATGAGGC
>CBDUWJ010000439.1:0-2679 GCA_965370895.1 uncultured Anaerolineae bacterium
ATGCGGGCGCCCATGTCGATCAGGCGATCCACGAAATAGAGCCGGCTGTCGAACATCTTTTCGTGGATAAGCACAGTCCCCCGTGCCTGGGTGGCGACCACCAGGGCGATGCTCATTATGTCGGTGGGGAACCCGGGCCAGGGGGCGTCGTCGATTCTGGGTACAGCTCCCCCCAGGTCGTCCACGATGGCCAAGGGTTGGTCGGCTGGTACAAAGATGTCATCCTCTTGCACCTGAATATGCACTCCCAGGCGTCTGAAAACCATGCGGATCTTGGCCAGGTGCTGCGGTGCTGCGTTTTTGATCAGGATTTCACCGCCGGTCACCGCCGCGAGACCGATGAAGCTGCCCACCTCCATGAAATCTGGCCCGATGGTATACTCGCCGCCCTCCAAGCGCTCCCTGCCCTGGATGTGCAACACGTTGGAGCCTATGCCCTCGATCTGCGCGCCGAGACTGTTCAGAAAGTGGCACAATTCCTGGACGTGGGGCTCGGAAGCGGCATTGCGGATGGTTGTCTCTCCCCGGGCGAGGCAGGCAGCCATGATGGTGTTCTCAGTGCCGGTCACGCTCGCCTCGTCCAACCAGATGTCCGCTCCGTGCAGAGAGGGAGCCAGCATGTCCAGGCTATCGTTCTGTTTGACCTTGGCGCCCAGGGCGCTCAGGGCCGAGATGTGTGTGTCGATCCGCCGCCGGCCGATCCGGTCACCGCCGGGCAGGGTCAGCGTGACTTGGCCTGCGCGGGCCAGCATCGGTCCCAGCAGGGTCAGAGATCCCCGGATCTGGCTAAACAGGTTGGGATCGGGGCAGGTGGAACAGACGCGGGCAACCTGGATCGTCGCCGAATGATTGTCGTGCCATTGTACCGACGCCCCCAGATCTTGGAGAAGGGCGAGCAAGGTCCGTACATCGCCGATGTTGGGCAGATTGTGCAGAGTGACCGGTCTGTCGGTCAGCAGGGTGGCCGCCAGGATGGGCAGGGCTGCATTCTTGTTGCCGCTGGGGATGACGGTACCGTTCAGGGGGATTCCCCCCTCGATTACAAATCTCTCCATGATACTCCTCCAGGTAAGGATGTGGGAACAACCAACAAGCTAGCGGACTGCATCCGAAAGAAACGATTCATCAATGAACTTCAGGCTCTCACGGAACCAGTCTGCAACCTCCGGTTCGGCTTGGTCCGTCGCCCTGACCAGACGGGCGCGAATGGCGACCCAATCGGGATCCAGGCGATAGACGTAGCGCCTCTCTCCGATCTCCTCAGCTTCGATGGCAGCCAGACGCTCTTTGACCAATAGATCGATAGTGGCATCCAAGATCTCTTCGTCATGAGGGTCAGCCGGGTCAAAGAGCAGTTCGTCACGGGCCAGACTTCGTCCACCCAGGTAGATTGTTGCGGCGTGGATGGCCAGGGCCTCGGCCTGCCCCTGCAACTGCTTGCGCTCAACCTCCAGGAATGCCAGCGTTTCGTCCAGTTGAGCCAGTTGTGCCTGCCATCGGTCCGCCAGTTGCTCCAGATATCTCTCGCCCCAGCGGACGTTGAGCAGGCGGTCCACCAACCCCAGTCCAGCACTCAGCACCCGGAGCAGGGCCAAATGCAGATGGTTCCAGGTGGGCAACAGTTGTGGGTTCATGGTCTCCCTGTCACATGCCGGTTGATCTGTACTGGATCGCCTACGTCCACATCCAGCCTAACAGAGGCGTTTCCCTCGCGCACAGCGACCTCGAGATACCCGCTGCTGCCCACGTAGGCCACCAATTCTCCCGGTGCCACACCGGCATACGCGCGGCTCAACCCCACGATCCACTCCCCCCCCGCCTCGACGGCGAAGTGGAGCTCAGGGTTTGCGTATTGGTCGTCACTCGTTGGGAATTGGTAGTTGATCACCAGGTTGCCAAACCTGTCCACGTGGAGGATTTCGCCCTGCCATGAGCCGTTAGCCTGTGGCTTGGGGTGGAGCGCGGAAAGTGTGACCAGGTCGGATAGCGAGAGCAAGTCGCCCATGTCGTGGGGGTCGATGCCGCAGGCAAGGTGCGCAGCCGCCGGCGCAAAGATATCCCTCCCGTGGAAGGTAGCGCTGATCTGGGGCAGGCAGTAACGCGCCGTTGCCACGGTTGCGGATGCCGTGAGATGGACCACCAGGCGGGCCGGGTCCCGGGCGAGTACCAGGCTAAGCACGCCGTTGTCGGGAGCGACGTAGGTGGCTCGTTCGGTCTGGACTACTATGGGCCGTCTGGCGGTGCCCACGCTGGGATCTACCACCACCAGGTGTACGGTGCCCGCCGGGAAGTAGGGTGCTGCCGTGTGCAGCACGTAGGCAGCCTGACGCACAGCCTGAGGACGGATCTCATGGGAAACGTCCACCATCTCTGCACTCGGGCAGATGCCCAGGATGACGCCCTTCATCGTGCCAACGTAGCCGTCGGCCTGGCCAAAGTCGGTGGTCAGTGCAATTACTGGACGAGACATACTTCCCCCTGAGGCTATTGTACCCCATAGCTGAGAGATCGTCAAGGGTGTCGAGCCAACTCCTGGCCCACGCTATTCCATCTGTAACCTGGGTGATCTTCCCTGTTCTGATAGAAAACAGGCCCCCAGCCATAGTGGGAGCCTGTTTGCTCTGGTGAGCCGCGAGGGAATCGAACCCCCAACCCGCTGATTAAGAGTCAGCTGCTCTG
>CBDUWJ010000440.1:0-2644 GCA_965370895.1 uncultured Anaerolineae bacterium
CTTCCGGGAAGGGATCCATCTGGCCCGTGTCGTGGCATGCCAGGCAGTCCTCCCGGCCCTCGGTCGGATGGGACACCGCCGGGATCTGGAGCAGCGGGAGGCCGAAAGCCGAGGCCGCGATCAGCAGCAACCCGATCAGCAGAACAACTGGTAAGAGCACCCGGGTGATACGCATGGCTCTATCCCCCCTAGCTGTACGAGCCCCAAATGGATAACGCGACAAAGATCGCCAGGATCAGCCCGGTGATGACCATCGCCAGTTTGCGCTGACGCGGATGCCGCTCTGGTTTGCGATCCAGGAAGGGCAGAAGGATCAGCAATACGATGCCGAATGCCGGAATAAAGATGCCAGCCAGGCCAGCCACCGTGCCTGGACCGAGAACTAAGGATGGCAGTTTGATAAACTGGTAGATCCACAGGAAATACCACTCCGGCTTGATGTGTTGCGGCGTAAGAAACGGATCTGCTTTCTCTTCCAGGCCGACGGGCAGGAGGGAGGCGAGGGCGATCAGGAGCGCCAGGACCAGATAGCTGACGATCACCTCCAGGATGACATAGTTGGGAAAGAAGGGGATGGTATCCTCTTCCGGGTATTCAGGGTGTTTGTACCGGCGTGGACCCTCACTCTCAGACTGGGACATCTTGTAGTGTACCTCCCAACTTGCTTCTCTCCCTGACACCGTTTTATAGCGGACCGGAGATACCCTGGCGGCGGATGATCACAAAGTGGATCGCCAGGAAGACAAATGCCAGGACGGGCAGAACCAGCATGTGGATGCCATAGAAGCGAGTCAGAGTCAGGCCGGTGATCTCGAGGCCTCCGCGCAGCAGACCAAGCAACTGGCTCCCAATCAGGGGGACCACGCCCAGGATCTCGCTGCCCACCGTCGAGCCCCACAGCGCTTTCTGGTCCCAGGGCAAGAGGTAGCCGGTGAAGCCAAAAGCCAGCGTCAGCAGTAGCAACACGACTCCGGCGACCCAGTTCAGCTCACGGGGTTTCTTGTACGAGCCGGTGATATATACGCGCAGCAAGTGCGCCACGCAGAAGGCAACCATCAAGGTGGCAGCCCAGGAGTGGATGCTGCGGATCAGCCAGCCAAAGCGGACATTGTTCATGATGAACAGAATGCTCTCATAGGCCTCGTTGGGGCTTGGCCTGTAGTAAAGGGACAGCAGGATTCCTGTGACGCCCTGAATCAGAAACAGGGCGAACGTGATCCCTCCCAGGCAAAAGTACCAACGAATGGCGTGTTTGGGCACCGGCTTCTTCAGAAAGACACCGAGCGGGACGCGGACATCAAAGCGTTCGTCAAACCAATCACCCACACGCGTCCACCAATTGGCGCGAGCTTGTGCTTCCATTAGCCTTGCCCTCCTTCCACATAGATTTGGTCCCCCTCTACCTGGATCCGATAGGGCTCGAGTGGTGCAGGCGGCGGGCCAGAGATCACGGCGCCGGTGGTATTAAAGTACGCCTCGTGACAGGGGCAGGCAATCACCTGCCGCTGCACGTCCCAGAATAGGATACAACCCAGATGGGGGCAGGTTGCAGACAGGGCTACGTACTCGTCGTCGGGCGTGTGGATCACGATCACTGGCTTGTTGATCACTGAATAGACCGCTCCCTGGCCTGGGGGTAGGTCTACCGTGGATGCGACGGCTACTCTGCCTTCAGACGCCCCCCCACCCTTCTCGGGGGGCCACAGGTAGGCAATGACGGGGGTCAGGACGCCAAGGGCCGTTGCCAACCCTGAGAAGCCCAACAGGGTGTATTTGAAGAAGCCTCGGCGGCTGACAGACTGATCTCGCGCCTCGTCTTCCGTCCGTTCAACCTGCTTGTTCATCGCCTTCCTCCGTCATCGGTGCCCGGGTAGGCCCTCTCCCTCAGACAATCCTGCCTGCGATGAATTAAACTGTGCCATGCTCGCCAGAGCGACAGTTGCGTCGACAATTCCCAGTCTTCCACGTCCTGATTTTCTCCTGCGGCCTATCCGCCTCTGCACAAATTCCCATCTGGAAGAAAGATGGCGACTGGACCATGCACAGGGCTACGCGCAGCGCTCTCAGTCTATCACAGCATCTACGTGCTCATTGCAGCCTACCGTCAACTTCTCTGCCATGACCCGGCAGTGCGCGTGAAGCGCTCCTTGACAAGCAACGCGCCCGGCAGGCAACCAGGTTGTCTGCCGGGCGCTTTTTTGTGCACAGGCGTGGCATCCGCGGAGCAGTCCCATCTGCATCCTACCGGACAAGCCCCGCGTCAGCCAGAGTACTTAGGGTCGAGTCATACCACTGACGTCACAACCCAGGTGCTCCAAGCTGTCGTACAGAGCCTGGATGAGGTACTTGGGGTTGTGGGCAAAGGCGCCGGGATCCTTTTGGGCGTATTGGTAGTTGTAGGCCGCCCGCAGCAGTGCCGGCGTCCAGGTGCCATACCTCTCGCCCTCTTTGTCAAAGAAGTAGGGATACTGGTGCGCGTTGTACTCGATACCGCTGACATCCTCGGTGCTGGCCGCATAGTCCCCCATGCAACCGTACAGCGCCTCCGTCATGTTTGCGACTTCGACGGAGATACCAGTGGTCGTGTCCCCGTCGCCGTCATAGTCGGTGCTGTCCATGCGGATGTCCGCCAGTTCCTCTATGC
>CBDUWJ010000441.1:0-2639 GCA_965370895.1 uncultured Anaerolineae bacterium
ATCGACGCCTGTCACCTGTGCTATCTGGCCCGGGACGCGCTGCGCGCGCGCTTCCCGGAGTCTCTGGCCCCCGCCATGGTGTACGGAGAGCCGTGGGGATAGGAGGCAGACTGTGAGTGAGAAATCTATCGCGATCATCGGCGCCGGGCTGGCTGGCCTGGCCACCGGCTGCTACGCCCAGATGAACGGCTACCAGAGCCGCATCTTTGAACACCACGCCCATCCCGGCGGGGTGGCTGCCGCGTGGAAACGCGGGGACTATCTCATCGACGGCGGCATCCACTTTGTCATGGCCCACAGGCCAGGCACCGGCCTCTACGAAATGTACCAGCAGTTGGGCATTGTCCCGGCCACTCGCTTTGTGGATCTCATGACCTACGGGCGCTTCACCGACGAGGCCAGCGGGCACAACGTGACGGTCACCCAAGACCTCGACCGCCTGGCCTACGATCTCAAGGCCCTCTCCCCGGCCGATGCCCGGATCGTGGACGAATTGATCGCCGGGGCCCGCGCCCTGCAGGGCCTGGACATGAGTGAGCTTGGCATGAGTAGGCCCCCTGAGCTGATGGGCCCCTTGGACCCGCTCAAGGAGATGTGGGCCATGCGCCACCTGCTCAGGTACGTGATGGGCAGATACGGCAAGCCGGTGGCCGACTATGCCCGCGCCGTCCAGAGCCCAACACTGCGGGCCTGCATCGAGAACCTGTTCCTGCCCGATGTCCCGGTCTATTTCATCTTTATGATCCTGGCCATGCTCGCTGACGGACAGTTGGGCCTGATCGAAGGCGGCTGCCTGGAATTTATCCAGGCCATTGAAGAACGCTACCAGGCATTGGGCGGGCAGGTGACCTACAACGCCACCGTCGAGCAGATACTGGTGAAGGATGACAGGGCCGTCGGTCTGCGCCTGACCGACGGCAGCGAACATCACGCAGGCGCCGTGGTCTCTGCCGCCGATGGACACAGCACCATCTACAACATGCTTGGCGGACGTTATGTGAACGAAAAGATTGACAGGCGCTATGCGACCTGGAAGACCTTCGCGCCCCTGCTGATGATCAGCTACGGTGTGGCCAGGGAGTTCGTGGACGAACCGGCCTTTGCCACCATCGTGCTGGAGCGACCTCTGGACGTCGGTCCTCAGTTGGTTGACAAGATTTTCCTCCGCATCTTCAACTACAGCCCCAGGTTCGCCCCGTCGGGAAAGACGGTCGTCCAGGTAGAGTTTGAGACGGAATGGGATTACTGGGATGATCTGCAGCGGGCAGACCGGGCTCGCTACGATGCCGAAAAGCAGCGCGTTGCCGCCGAGATACTCCGGCGACTGGAGTCCCACTACCCGGGCATCGCCGCGTTGGTGGAGGTGACCGACGTGGCGACGCCCTACACCACCTGGCGATACACCCTGAATCGCAAGGGAGCCTGGGAGGGTTGGCTGATGACTCCCAAAGCGATCAGAACGACCATAGAGCGCACCCTGCCCGGTCTGAGGGACTTTTACATGGCTGGCCAATGGGTCATGCCCGGCGGCGGCGTCCCTCCGGTCCTCTTTTCCGGCCGGCACGTGGTGCAACTGCTCTGCCACCGGGATGGCAAGCCCTTCTCGATGACCGAAGCATGAAAGGACTCTTCCGGAACCAACCACAAGACGTCCGGGCGTGGGGACAGGGTGTATCCAAGACAAGCAGGAGGCGTTCATGATTGCCTGGACCAACTTGTGCGTACTCATCGTCTCAACCGTGCTCACGCTGTACTTCTATGTGAAAAGCGCCAGCCCGGCCGCCCTGGAGAAGAGGATAGGCGAGCAGGCCTACGCCAGGTGCACCCGCTACCGCATACTCGCCTCGGTCTTTATGACCATCGCCTCCCTCAACTACGTGGTCTACTTTTTCTATCCGCTGCCCCTCCCCTTGCCGCGGGCTTTTCCCTGGCCGTGGTGGGTTTCGGCTCTGGTGGCGGTTGCCATCGCCATTCCGTCGGCCTATCTATGGGTGCGAGGCATGAAGGATGCCGGCGAAGAGACGATGATCGTCAAGAAAGAGCACACCCTCTACGGCGGAATCTACGAAAAGATCCGCCACCCCCAGGCCGCCGGCGAGATGCCCTTCTGGTGGGTGATCGCCTTTTTGCTCAACTCACCCTTCTTGGTGCTCTATTCCACCGTCTGGATTCCAATCTTTGTCATCATGTGTTTGGCCGAGGAACGCGATTTGGTCCTCCGCTATGGTCCAGCCTACGAGGAGTACAAGCAGCGTACGGGTTTCCTGATACCCAGGCAAAGGTAAAAGCCCTCTGCTTATCTTTGTCCCACCTCCCAGCCTTCTCCTGCACCTTCTCCACAGAGCAAACTGCTTATGGTGGAAAACTGACTCTCGCAGGGGCTTGACTTCTCCAGCCATCTATGGTATACTATTAGTATACGCTAATATGGTGTGTTCGCGTGCGTATCTCTCATGGCAGAGCTATACGCCATGCAAACCCGGCGTTGACAAGATACCGAGCGGTTTTTGAGGAGGCAGCACGATGCAGGAGCCAAGGGCGAGGATCCTGGTTTACGGTGCGGGACCACTGGGCAGCCTGTTCGCTGCCCGGCTGCAGGAAGGCGGCAATGACGTCTCGATCCTGGCTCGGGGCCAGCG
>CBDUWJ010000442.1:0-2635 GCA_965370895.1 uncultured Anaerolineae bacterium
CCCAGGGTGTTGACCTCAGTGTAGCGCTGGATTTCGTACATGGACTGGCCAACGCCCACCGCTGCGGCAAGGTGAAAGATGACGTCCGCGCCCTGTAGGGCTCTCGCCAGGGCATCCCGATCGCGCACATCGCCTTTGATCAATTCAGCATCGGGGTTCAGGTAGCTGGGCGGGGCCTCCTCCGGCCCATGTACCTGGGGGACCAATGCGTCGTAGATTCTGACGTCGTGTCCCCGCTCCACCAGCGCGTCCACCAGGAAAGACCCGATGAAGCCGGCCCCCCCCGTGACCAAGATATTTTCAGTCATGATTCACCTCGAGTGTCATCCCAGATTTGACGGATGGAGTATTCCTCTTCCCCCCGAAAGGTGATGTTGCGCAGCATTTCGCCCAGCAGGCCGATGCTGATGAGCTGGATGCCCACCATCAGGGCGGTCGTGCCAAAAAAGAGCAACGGCCGCCAGCCGAGCCCGCCCTCGATCAGCCATATCGCAGCCAGGTACAGCATGATGAGCGTGCCCACCGCCGCAATGATGGTGCCCAGCATGCCAAAAAGGTGCATAGGACGCTTGAGATAGCTGGTCAGGAACAGCACGCTCAAGAAATCTATGTACCCCCGTCCCAACCGCCGGACGCCATACTTGGATGTCCCAAACTGGCGGGGGTGGTGGGTGACGGGCACCTCGGTGACCTTGTATCCCTCCCAATGAGCCAGCACCGGGATATAGCGGTGGAGCTCTCCGTACAACTTGAGATCCTGCACCACTTCGCACACGTACACCTTGAATCCGCAGTTCAAATCGTGAAGTTTGACGCCAGTCAGCGTCGAGACGGTGAAATTGGCGAACCTGGAAGGCCACCTCTTTGAGACGGAATCCTGGCGGCGAGCTCGCCAGGCGACCACTAGATCGTACCCCTCCTCCAACTTGGCCAAAAGTTTGGGCAATTCACTGGGATCATCCTGGAGGTCGGCGTCCAGTGTGACGATGATTTTACCCCTTGCCCGGGCAAAGCCAGCCGACAACGCCGCCGTCTTGCCGAAATTCCGGCGCAACTGAATGACGCGCACGTGCTCACGATCTGCCTGGTACAGCTCGTGCAACACGGCAGGGGACCGGTCGGTGCTGCCATCGTCCACAAAAACGATCTCGTAGGCAAACGGCAGCGACTCCATGGACCGGGTGACTGCCTCATGGAGTGCTGGTAGCGACTCCTCTTCGTCGAGCAATGGGATTACGAAGGAGATCGTCCCACTTTCGTTCATTAGCCGCATGGTCCTTCTCGCTGCGTGTTGGGCGACGCCGGGCATTATACCACGAAACAGGGCGGCTGTCTATCCCAGAAAGAGTGCTGGGGGCCGCAGCCGTGGTTGCGGTTGCAGCCGTGGTTGCGGTTGTGGCTACGGTTGGTTCAGTGCCGTCTCGCGGGCAGCAGCAAGACGATTGGCAGGCCCAGCAGCGAGAGCACGGCGCTGGCGACAAAGACCAGGCGCATCCCAAAGCGGTCGGCCATAACCCCCAGCAGCAGGATCACGCCGGCACGGATGAGAAAGCTCAGCGACATGTACACCCCGTTGGCCAGTGCGCGGTTTTGAGGAAAACTCTCCTGTACCAGAGCCATGATGACCGGGGTGACAGATAGCGCACTGAAGCCCAGCAGCAGCAGGAGGGGGAACCGTGCCCAACCATATACCGCCAGAAAAGCGAACGTGAGGAGCGGCGTGACCAACATGGATATGGCCAGGATCAACCGGCGGCCCAGCCGGTCACTGAGCGAACCCCCGAGCAGTGCCCCAGCTACGCCCGCCGCCTCCAACACCGAGAGGGAGACGCCGGCGAACCAGAGGTTGGCGCCTTCCTCGATGAGAAAGATCGGCAGGTACGTAGTCAGTGCCGACACCATGAAGGCGCGCGCTACAATGATGCCTACGAGCGGCGTCAGGAATGGACCCATAGTGCGCAGTGCCTGCCGCCAGGCAAGCCCCTGACCAGCGGTGGAAGGACGTCCTGACAGGTCCTTGAGCCGCACGTAGAGCACAATCGAGGCCAGTATACCTCCGACCATCAGCCACGGAGTGCCTTCCAGGGTCACGAACTGGACTGTGGTAACGATGATGATCGGTCCCAGGGTGCGGCCCAGCTCGCCGCCAACCATCCAGAAGCTCATGCCCCGACCCAGGCTCTTGCCCGAAAAACGGCCAGCCATCACCGGAGCCACGGCGTGGAACCCAGCTGAACTGACGCCAGCCACTATCAGAAGCAGCGCCAGTGCGGCATAGGACGGCGCTATGCCCAGCAGACTCATCGCCACAGCGCTCACGGCAGGGGCCAAGATGACCAGGTAGCGTAGGCTGACCCGATCAGCCAGGTGCCCGATGAAGGGCTGCAGGAGCGACGGTGCCTGCATGAACACCATCAGCAGCCCGGCCTGAGTGTTGGATAGGGACAGCTTCTCGATAAAGGCTGGCAAAAGAGGGGGCAGGAAGGCAGTGTACGTGTCGTGAACCGCGTGAGCTCCCGCGATGGTGAGCACACGGTCGGTCTGGAGTTGTTCGGGTTCAACAGGCTGTGCGTTGGCTATGGCGCCGGTGGACATATCACTTCCCGTAGCTTCAAGTAGTCTGCCAGGAAGGATA
>CBDUWJ010000443.1:0-2634 GCA_965370895.1 uncultured Anaerolineae bacterium
CCGGTTGTCCTGGGCGGTCCCCACGTCAGCGTCGTCTCAGAAGACCTCGACTTTGAGTCGCTCCACCAGCCGGGCGTGGATGTGATCGTGCGCGGCGAGGGGGAGGCAGCCTGGATCGAGATCAGCGACGCGTTGGAGGTGTGGAAGCGCGACCAGGAGGACCATTCGACGGCCAGTCTCTTTGATCCAGCCCTGCCTCTGTGGGACAAGCTGCCCGGCATTAGCTATCGCACGGCGGATGGGGAGCTGCACCGCAACGCCGATCGAGCGCCCATCGCCGACCTGGACAGCCTGCCCTGGCCGGCCTACGACCTGTTCGCGATGGAGCACTATACCAGCTTGCAGCCGGCCACCGACGCTGTGGAGGGCGCTCGCTCCTTCTCAATGATGACCAGCCGGGGCTGTCCCTACCGCTGCACCTTCTGCTCGCAGTCGATCATGCCCGTCAAGTGGCGCGCCAGGTCCCCGGAGAACGTGCTGGAGGAGTGGCGGCACCTGGTGCGCGATCGCGACGCCCAGGAGATCGGCGTGCTGGACGATTCGGCCAACATCCGCATGGGGCGGCTGGAGGTGCTGTCCGACCTGCTGATAGCCAATGGGCTGAACCACGTGCCCTGGATCTTTGTCAATGGCATCCGTGCCAATCTGGCCACGGTGGAGTTGCTGGCCAAGATGAAGGCTGCTGGCCTGCAGCGCACGGCTTTTGGCGTGGAGACCGGCGATCCAGACATCCTGGTCAGCATCGACAAGCGCCTGGACCACGATGCCATCCGCCAGGCGTTCCAGAACGCCGATGAGGTCGGCCTGGAGACGATCGGTTTCTTTATCATCGGCCTGCCGGGCGACACCCGCGAGTCGATGCAGCGCACCATCGACTTTGCCATCGAGCTGGACCCGCTCATTGCCAATTTCAGCATGATGACGCCCTATCCGGGTACCCGGGTCTATGAGATCGTCAGAGAGCAGGGGCATTTGCTCATCGAGGATTGGGAGGATTACGTCTTTTTCGAGCAAAAGGCCCGCTTCGAAATGGGCGACATGACGGCTGAGATGGTCGAAGATATGTACCGGCGGGCCTACCGCCAGTTCTACCTGCGCCCCAGACCGATAATGCGCCGCCTCAAGTCGAAAGGCTTCTGGTTGAACCTGCCGCGCAATGCCCGCATCGCGCTACGAACCTTCCTTCCCAAGTCCTAAAAGACGGAGCTACGCGAACAGGTCGAGGCAGAGCAACGGCCCTAGAAAGCACAGGGCGCAAGGAACAAGACACAAGAACGAATCCCGCCCTACGTCACAGGTTTGCTGGAACGCTGGACTGCTGCAAGCAGTCCGGCGTTTGCTATTTCCTCCGCGGAACGCTGCACGGAACGCTTTGGGAACGCTATATGTGTTATAATTATGCTTGACATTACACAAAGAGACAGTTGATATGACGATGTCCGGCGCTATTGGCATCGTCTCCAGAATACTAAAGGAGAAGCACAATGTGGACGAATGTTTACGAAGCTCCGCTGCACACAGAGTTCCGCGTGAGGGACAGTCTGCGCAAAGCTGAGTCGCGCGAACTGCTGAGAGAGATTGGGACGGCGCGGCAGGGGTGGTTTGACCGCCTGAGCTGCTCGCTCCTGAGCCAGTTGGACTATTCGCTTGTGGTGCTGGGTGATGGGTTGGAACGATACCGCCCGTCGAGGTCCCTGGGCATTGCCCTACAGGGAGTGCGCTTTTCCGTTAGCTGTTGACGCTAGAGGTCTGCCCTTTGGCAGGGGAAGGCAAGTTGGGCCGCGGGTGCTGCTGAGGTGTGAAGGCTTGGCCGGTTCGCCGTCAGGAGATGAATGCTCACAGCACCCACGACCTGGGAAGGGATATCTACGATGTGGATGAATTCACGGTTCGCTCAATGGGAAGTGGAGGGGGAGGTGCGGGAAAGGGTCAGGAGCGCACTGCGCGAGACCGAGCAGGGCCGGATGCTGCGCGCAGCCCAGAATGCCGGGGCAGGGCGCACGCACCACAGCCTGTTTGAACCCGCCACTGCCAGGTTGAACCAGCTCGTTGCTTTCGTTAAGACAGGATTGCGCAGATGGCATGCAGGAGCGCCAGGACCACAGGAGGAATGCTGCTGAGAAGTGAAGGGCCAAGTAGGGCCGGTTTCCGTACTGGCCACAGAGTGGCGGATTTGAAAATCGGCCGACTTGCTATCACGGTTCTTGGTTGCATAGCAACAAGGAAAAATGGATATCGTTACCAGAGACTATGAGAGGGAGGGTATTAGTGATGTGGGACATAGAAGAGTGGGAAACAAAGCAGCACAGGGCAGGGGCAGAGCGCGAGGCGGAGAAATGGCGGTTGGCCCGGTTGGCAAAGGGCGCTGACGGCCTGCAAGGTGGGCGGCTGTCGCTTGTGGGCTTCAGGGGCCTGGTGGCAGTGAAGCTGAACGGGTCCGTTGATGCGGCAAAGAAAGGGCTGAATCGAATCCGTCCCTGGTCTGCCAAGGAACCGATCAGCAGCAGGACTGGGGCTGAGATGTGAGCACCCAAGTAGGGCCGGTTTCCGTACTGGCCACGGAGTGGCGGGTATGAAAGCGCCCTACTTGCTGATGATCTGGCCCGAAGCGCTGGGCGCGTGCCAGGCGGAGTG
>CBDUWJ010000444.1:0-2627 GCA_965370895.1 uncultured Anaerolineae bacterium
CGTCGTCCAGCCCAAAGTCCTCAGGCTGCTGCAGGATCCGGTGGATCTCCTCCAGTGAGGTGTGCCGGTACTGACAACTGGCAAAGATCATTGGATCGCCTTCAGGTGTGGTCAGCCGGGGAGTACCTGTGGGTGGTCGAGTGTAGGCTGGTTTCTTGCGTTGGCGATGTTGCCGGCGTCGTTTCTTGCTCATTTCACATTCTCCCTGGTGGGTGTCCTGGCCTCTATGACTCGCGGCGGGCCAAGAAGGCGAGCCCCCCTGGGCAAATTCGGGTGTTCGAGATAGAGCCTTGTCCCTTGATCAGCCAGGCTCCGGGCCAGCCACAATCATGATTTCCTTGCGGTTGAGACTGGTCCAATCTTCAAGATTGGACCAGTCTGGGTGCCGCTCCCTGGACCTGCTAGACGTTCACGACGAGTTCCAGATCTCCAGTCCTGGCTGCCTCGAGCACCGGTCCTATATAGTCGTCGACCATCTCGGCGGTCAGGGGCACCGGCATGTTCTCCAGCTTCATCTTGAGTTGCGGGTCCCTGGCGGCGGCCAGGGCGCGCTGGATGTGCTCATCGGTCAAGCCCTCTACCTCGTCCAGCCGCGTGGGAAAGCCGATGCGCTGGGCAAACTCGAGCATCGCCTCGGCTACGGCCATACCCAGGTCGCGCCCGCGCAGCCGCTCGATGCTCGCCCTCGCCAGCCCCGCCTCTCTGTAGATGCGGCCAACGGTTCGTAGCGGGTCCTGGATGGCCGGGGCAAAGAACACGGTGTAGTAGGGGTTCATCAGGGCGCAGGCCCGGCCGTGGCTGAGGATGTCCACCAGGGAGAAGCTGGTCAGGTGGCCGCCGTTGGTGCCGCCCAGCATGATGGCATAGCCGCCCAGGTCGGTAGCCAGGCACAGCGCCTCGCGGGCCACCGGGTCGTCGGGGTCCTCCATCGCCCGCGGCAGGTAGTTGATCACCAGCCCGATGCCGGTGGCCGCCACCTGCTCCACGAGGGCATAGTTCGGCCTGCCAACCGCCCCGTACAGCACCTCGAGCGAGTGGGAGATGCCGTCCAGCGCTCCGTCGGCGGTCAGCGCTGGAGGCTGGCTGTAGGTCACGGTGTAGTCGAAAACGGCGCGTTGGGGGACGATGGCCTCGTCCACGATCAGCTTCTTCTGGCTCGTCGAAAGGTCGGTGATGTTGGCGTACTTTGTCAGGTGCGCCGCCGAGCTGGCCACGGTCTGGATGGCGACGTGGGGCGTGAGGGATATGTCACGCAACGCAAGGGCCTGGCTGACCAGGCCCATACCAAAGTAGTCGTCCACCTCGCCGCCCAGTGTGCGCAGAACCTCGGCGGCTTTGGTCGCGTCGATGGTGCTGCCCCCGCCAAAGCTCAGGATCACGTCCGGGTCCAGCGCCTGGAGTTCGCCCGCGATGCGGTACAGGTCCTCGCGTGGCGCGTTGGGGCGGGCGCCCTTGATCTCCCCCACCAGCTCCACCCCGGCCCTCGAGAGCGATGCCCGGATGGTTCGCACATAGTCGTCGCTGCCGGGGAAGGTGCCGCGCACCAGGGCGGCTTGCAGGCCCAGTGGGGCGATCACGCTGCCCACGCCGGACAGCACCCCCGCGCCGTAGAGATAGGCATCACCCTTGAACTCGTAGAGCAAGGCGCGAGCCCTGTCAAACTCCGTCATGGCTGTCTCCTTGAGGGCGAAACGTGAAACGTGAAATGCTGAGACGCCAATCACCCATCACGTCTCATTCCCTATTTCACCGTGATCGTCGCCGCCCCGTGGGGGAATTCCTCCCAATCCGCATCGCTCTCACCACACCTGGCAAAACAAATGGCCAACAGCACTTTGTAGGTGCCGGGGCTGTTGAAGGTCAGGCCGTCATCATGCTTGAAGGGCACGCCTGGCACAATGACATCAGGGTTTATCCAGCTCGTGTTGAACAGGCCATTGCTGGCCTTGATGCCCAACAGCGTAAATCCAACCGGGTCCTTGGTGTGGTTCAGCGCTTCGTAGGTGAAGAACGCCTTTTCACCCACGACGAACGTGGTCTTGTCACGGGCAACCACCAACCCCGAGACGCCATGAGAGCCGACAACGTGCCGGGGCTTGGGCGCAGGAGTTCGCGGGGGCGGCGCCTTGGTAGGCCGTGGCGGTGGTTTGGTCGCCTGCGGCGGTACCGGTGTCGGGGTTATGGGCGTGTCTGTTGGCGCTACGGCCGTGTCTGTTGGCGGCAGGGGTGTGAGCGTCGGTGGCACGGGTGTGTCTGTTGGCGGTATGGGCGTGCTCGTGGGCAGGGGCGTATCTGTTGGCACTGGCGTCAGCGTTGGTTGCAGTGTGTTGGTTGCCGGTGGCGTGGGCGTGAATGTCGGCCTGCTGGTCCTTACTGGAATCGGTGTGGTCTCGGGGGCTCGTGCCAGGAAACTCGGCACGCTACAGCTCAAGCTCACAATTCCCCAAATCACCAGCGCTAGCAATAACGGTCTGTGCTTCATTGTGTGTCATCCTTTTCGTCACGAGGGTATTCTGATCCCGTTCGCTCTCGATCCGGGCCTTGACCCTGAACGGCTGCAATCTGGCCAAGTGTTCGTTCAGTTCGTCCAAGCGCCGCTCGATACCGGTGAATTCGGTGGGCATACT
>CBDUWJ010000445.1:0-2606 GCA_965370895.1 uncultured Anaerolineae bacterium
AAACGGCGGTGCCCCCTGTGGCTCCTGTCGCCAGACGCTGCGGGAGTTCGGCGAGGACATCGTAGTGCTGATCGCCGACGCCACGGGTGCCTGCCGCGAGACGACGGTGGCCGAGTTGCTGCCGGGCAGTTTCAGCGCGGCGGACCTGACGTGAGACACGAAACGTGATGCGTGAGACAGCCCCGGCGGGCTTTTTGCTCGCCGGGGCTGCTCTATTGTCTACTCCAAAGGCACCATGTTCCGCTTGAGCATTCGCAGCGCCCGCTTCGGGTCAATGCGGCCGTAGAGCCCACCGACGATCGAGACCATATAACTCGCATCCAGGAGCACCTGACCCTTAGGCCGCAGAATCCAACTCTCGTCCTCGTTGTACTGCGTGCCAGCAGCGATGAGCCTCAGATCGCGCCCAAAGTCGCCACCATCCTTGCACTTGTGATAGATGGCGCCGCCGATGAGCAGGGTGATGCAGGGCTGGTTGAGGAAATTGACCCCGTACTGCAAAAAGTAGGTGTCGGTCTCTTTGACATATCCCAGGTTGCGCCCGGTCGTGGCGGCCATAATCTCCTGAGCCAGGAAGGAACGCACAGCGTTCTCTTCCTCGCTGGAGGGTAAGGCATGCGGGTTGGCCGTCAGCCAGCTCAGATAACGATCCAGGTCAAAATCCAGCCGGTTGTTCGTCCGTCGCGCAAAACTTCCAAACTGGTCTGCACAGTCACCCGGGCGAAAATCGGGATACTCGCGCAACAAGAACGCTCCCAGGTCACGCTTCATAGCTCCGTTCTGGAATCGTTCCAACTCTTTGACGTTCTCGGCGTCGTAGGCCAGGCCGTACTTGCCCTCGACCCTCCGGTAGGCCAATGGGGTATTGGGCGTCTTGAGGATGGTGCGCTTTACCTTTCGCACCGGATCGTCGCCCGAATACGCGTATAGCGGGTTGTCGCTGACGTTGGAGTAAAAGTCGGTCGTCGCTCCGCCAATGTCCAGGGCCATGATGTTGCCCAGACCCGGTTCGTCACCGTAGCCCTTGGCCAGCAGGTTAATCCCACGAAAGGCCGCTCGTGGCGTGGGGATGAACGGCGCGCTCATGTATTCCTCCACCACGTCAAAGCCCTTGCCGCGAATGATGATCGTCTGGAACAACTCGCGGATCGCCTCGTTGACCACCTCAATGCGAAAGGTGTTGATCTCTGGCATAACGTTGGGGGTGAGGCGAATGTCTACCCCCTCGGCCTGGTAGATACGTTCGATCTCGTCGCGGACGTCCTGGTTGCCAGCATAGATCACCGGCACGCCGTAGCGAGCGTAGGTGAACTCTTTCGAGAACTTTGCCAGTAAACGGGCGTTGTGCAACTGGGTCTCGGTGTCCCCGCCGAAATCCACGCCGCCGGCCTGAAGGATGATCTCCGGCTGATCTTGCTCGTAGATGGCCCGCGCCTGCTCCTCGGTCAGCATCCCCTCGTAACTGTTCAGCAGTTTGGCCCCGGCGGTGAGGGCCGCCAAGTCGGAGGCAAAGCCGCTTTCCTCCTTGACTAGGGCCACAGTGACCATCTTGAGGCCCCCTTTGGCGCTGGAGCAGGGCAGTTTGATGTCGAACTCGCGCATCTCCCGCGCCAGTGGCTCCCAGTCGCCCCGCTGTTCACATTCCTCCCTCACGCCCAGCCCATCGGCCAGCGAGACGCGCAGGTCCTCGACTATAGTGGGCACGTAGCGCATGGCAAATTCCTCCGTCGCTGTGTCGAAGGCACCGATTTTAGAAAAGGTGCTGCCGAAGTCCACCACCAACACCTTCTTGTTATCCAGGTCCGCCTCGCTGTGGATGCCCACCCACTGCCGCGCACGGGCCACTACGTCCTCGTCCATCGCCTCTGCCGTTTCGGTGATGTACAGATCTTCGTCGGCCTGGCTGATACTCTTGTCAAAGAACCACGGGCTGCGCTGGCGAACCAGATCCACCCGCTCGACCTCGTCCTGCACCTTGACCCCGTCAAACTCGTCAATCACACAGCCGCCGTCCACTATCTTGATGCGACATTTGCCCACTATCTCGTACCGCTTGTCCAACACAGTGATCTGGGGGGCCTGGAACAGGCCAACCTGCAAGGCCAGATCCAGTGTATCGGGACTGATCATGCCGCATTGCCTGGTGGGATAGTTGGCCTCGTCAACGAGGCTGAGCAGCATCGTTTCGTAGTTGCGCTCCCACTGGCTAGGATGATCCCGCTTTCGAGCCTCCTCCGGCGAGACAGCCCACTGGAAAAAATTATCCAGCGTGACCAGCCCTTCGTAGCCGCCCAAGAGCGCCAAGTGCAGGATGTTGTACATTGCGCCCCACTTGAGCCTCTTTTTGCGGGCGACCAGCCGGAGGTCGGCCCAGATGTCGGGGCGGTCCCCTTTGTAGAAATCCTCGAACACCTGCTTGACAATGTCGCAGCTCTCGACGACGTCTTGGGCTTTGGCCTCGTGGTGGGCCTCGGAAAAGCTGACCACGTGGACGATGTCGGGTTCCATGTGCATCTGCCAATAGGTGGAG
This sequence comes from uncultured Anaerolineae bacterium, assembly GCA_965370895.1. Lineage (GTDB taxonomy): Bacteria > Chloroflexota > Anaerolineae > JAAYZQ01 > JAAYZQ01 > CBDUWJ01. The sequence goes on from CBDUWJ010000445.1 coordinate 2,531, forward strand.
ATGGCCAGGTGGCCTTTGGCCTTGTCCAGGTTGGGCGGAAAGCTGGACAGGCCGCCGCGCGTTTCCTTGATGATGT
>CBDUWJ010000446.1:0-2594 GCA_965370895.1 uncultured Anaerolineae bacterium
AGTTCATCCACCTTGTCACTTAGCGACAGGATTTTCATCTTTTGCCAGGGACCACACCATTGTCAGACACAACAAAAGGCCAGCTCCCAGCTTGGTCTGGAGAGCTGGCCCGTGGTTATGACCAACGGCGCAAGCAAGCTATCCAGACCCGGAGCCTGGCGGCAGGCAGGGGCTGCTAGGGTCATTGATCGCCAGTGATCGGATAGCTCGTTGTGTATCCACCGGAACCTCACCTCTTTTGTGCTTACAGCTCGCTCAGTATACCACGAAAGTGGAGTTGTGTCAAAGTCCCGCATTCATTCCTGAAATGTTGCCGGCATGGTGTCATTCCCTCCTGTGAAAATGTTGCTGGGGGAGCGATGTCCACAGACGACAAAGCGCCCATTGACAAGCTTGGATGCGTATGATATACTCTCGATTGCGCTGTCGCACCAACGGGGCATCAAGTCATTGGACGCAACCGGTTCAGTTCTGCAACTGACATACCACCTGCGCCGCCACTTGTGGGGGGGACGGCCTCTGTCCCGCTGGTTCGGATACCTGCTTGTGGGCGCCGGACTGGCGATGTTGATCCACTGGTGGCCGCGTCCCTGGCCGGCGGTGTTGCTGGGAGGACTGTTCCTGGCCTACGTTGTACTGCTGACCTGGGCCGCCCGGCGACGGTACGTTCACTTTGAAGCTTTACCTCCTGCCAAGACGCCGCACCAGAACGGGCCAGGATCTCCGCCATTGCGCGCTGAGGAATTGGTTCCGGTTCGGGCCAGCGGCTGGTTTGCCGTTGAGGGCAATGATCAGTACTATGTGGACCTCGAGGCCGACTTTGAGACAGTGGGGTCCCGGGAGCACATTGTGCTGGCACGTGTCCATGCCTCGCGCTTCCTGTTTTTGGGACGCTGGCCCGTGTGGGAACTGGGGTGGTGGTACATCTTTTTCGAGCCGGCCATGATCCGCGAGATGGAGTGGGGGCATCTCCGCTTTGGTCCCCGCTCTCACCGGGCGCTCCGAGTGGTCTATGCGCCGGACCAGAAGACTATGCAGACGATCTACCTGACCTCCGACAGTGGCACGGCGCTGCAACGGGTGTGGGACGATCTGATCTTGGACGCACCACCAGACACGATCCACGCTGACGCACAGGAGCGACAGGAGGGATGAGGACGCGGAATGTGATTCGTGGCGCAGCCGGGACACGGGAAGTCTGAACCAGGGGAGGAGACGAGAATGTGTGAGACCAAGCACCGGGGAACGCTATCAGAGACACTCGAAAACCTGCGCAAACCGGTGCCGTACCGCCGCAAGATCAGACTTGTCCTGCGCAACAACTGGCTAAAGCTCCGCACGCGCTCAGGCTGCTGCGGAAACCATGGCGAACCCGGTTGCTGACGCGCCGCTGACACCCCGTGAGGGTGTGATGGCGGGTACTGGGATTCGAGGACTGGAGCGCGAGACAAAGTCGCAGGGGTGGAAGATCCAGGAGTATGGACCTGGCGGTTGATTCTAGTACCTCGTCAGGGTGATTCTGATGGCCTTTCATTCTGCGGAACGAAGCGACGAAGAATCTGCTCTTTCGACGAGCAAACGGTTTCAGGCAGGGTAACCGAGATTCTTCGCCTCCGCTGCGCTTCGGCTCAGAATGACAACTCATTACCTTCAGGTTGTTGAGGTACTAGTCCGGCTCGGTGGGCATGCAGCTCTGCAGTGGTAGGCCGGGCTGCGTAGCGCGAATCGTGGAGATTGTCTTTCACCGGCGGTCCGACCTGAAGGCTGCCTGCTAGATGGTACAACGGTACGATGACGATGACCAAGACCTGAGTCCGGTGGATTGCGTGAGTTTTACCCCTTTGCAGCACGTGGGGATTGAGATGGCTCTCGCCTCCAATCAGCCCTCTGGTCTCTAGGGCTTCGGCGCCCGCCCTGAGCACGCCTAACGATTGCAGGACTGATCGAAGCCAATGACTACCGAGTCGCCCATGCTCGAATCTCTTGTCAATCGCTACATCTACTATCCCGAGCCCGACTGGATCCTGACCCCAGACCAACTGGGTATGGCGGCAGAGGAAGTGCACTTGACGCCTGGGCCAGGGGTGCAGGTCCACGCCTGGTTCTTCCCCCATCAGGAGCCCTTCAACAGTCCTTTGGCTTCACCCCGGACGGACTCCCGGGCAGGGCCATTGGCGACGATCCTGTTCTGCCACGGGAACGCCGGCAACGCCAGCCACCGGTTGGAGAATGTCTGGCACCTGCTGCGAACCGGCTTTCAGGTGTTCCTGTTTGACTACCGGGGCTATGGTCACAGCAATGGCGAGCCCTCGGAGGAAGGGCTTTACCGGGACGCGGCCGCAGCCTGGGCACACCTGGTCGACCGGAAGGACACGGCAGCCGCACCCCGGATCATCTTTGGACGCTCGCTGGGTGGGGCGGTGGCCGTGGAACTGGCCACCCGCGTCGAGGCGGACGGGCTGGGTAGCGCCAGCGGCCTGATCATCGAGAGCACCTTCACCTCGATCCGCACTCTGGCCCGCCTGTTCTTTCCCTTGCCCTTGCCCAATCTGCCGGTCAGATATGACTCGCTGTCCAGAATCGGCCGGGTTGGC
>CBDUWJ010000447.1:0-2580 GCA_965370895.1 uncultured Anaerolineae bacterium
GTCCTTCTTGCTCGTCCAGATGGCCCAGATGACCAGCGCTGCCAGGACGACCAGGGCCACCCACATACCCACCGTGCCCCGATTTTGGATGATGAGGGGCGCGGCCAGCAGGCTCACCAGGTTGACCACCTTGATCATCGGGTTCAAGGCCGGGCCGGCTGTGTCCTTGAGTGGGTCACCTACCGTGTCGCCTTCGATGCCTGCTTTATGAGCTGGCGACCCCTTGCCACCAAAGTGCCCGTCCTCTATGTACTTTTTGGCATTGTCCAACGCTCCACCGGCGATGGCCATATAGACGGCCAGCAATTGGCCCGTGAGGATGACGCCAGCCAGGAAGGCCCCGAGGGCCTCTATCTGAAAGACTACGCCTACCAGCAGCGGCGTCCCGACCGCCAGGACCACCAGGGCGAGCAACTCTTTCTGCGCGGCGGCAGTGGTGATGGTCACCACCTTGCCATAGTCCGGTGTTTTGGTGCCCTCCAGCACGCCCGGGATCTTGAACTGGCGGCGCACCTCGTGCACAACCAGCTTCGCTCCCCGCGCCACGGCCCGCAGGGAGAACGCGGAGAAGAGGAAGGGCAGCGCCCCGCCTAGTAGAAAGCCGATGGTGCCGTCCAGCGTCGAAACCGGGATACCGCGGATCAGCAGCTCGCTGACCGGCACACCGGGATAGGTCAGCGTGAGCGAGTCAGCGACGAATGAGAAAAACAGGGCCGTGGCTGCGATCACTGCCGAGGCGATGGCTATCTGTTTGGTGATAGCCTTGGTGGTGTTGCCTACGGAGTCGAGTTCGGCCAACAGTTGCCAGGCTTTGTCCCCCACGCCGGTCATCTCGCCGATGCCATTGGCGTTGTCGGCGATGGGCCCGTATGAATCCATGGCCACGTTATTGCCCGTGTGAGATAGCATGCCAATGCCGACCATCGCCACTCCGTAGAGCATGTAGATCAGGGGGTAACCGTTGAATATGATCAGGCTGGCGGCGAGGGCCACCACGATGGCGAGCACGCTCCACACACTGGCCTCCATACCCACCGCCAGGCCCGACAGGATTGTGGTCGCTGAACCGGTCTGGGTGGACTCGGCAATTTCCAGCACCGGCTTCTTTTTTGCTGAAGTAAAGTATGAAGTGAGCGGGTTGAAAGCCACTGCCAGACCTATGCCGACGGCGTTCAAGGTCGCTAGTTGCCACTCGCCAGCGTAGAACCAGGCGAAGAGGAAAGCGAAAATGATGGTGTTGATGGACGACACCTCATAGGAGCGGAACATCGCCTCCTCGGCGTCCTTGGCCCGCAGGAACTTGATGGGAAAGCTCTCCCACATGGGCACCGTAAAGGTCCCGATGATGGAGGAGACGACGCCGATGGCCCGCACGATGAGGGGGTACACGATCCAGAAAGTATCGCCGGTCATGGCCATCAGGACCAAACCCAGGATCAACGTTGAGACGATTGTCACTTCGTAGCTCTCGAAAATGTCGGCGGCCATGCCGGCGCAGTCGCCCACGTTGTCGCCCACAAGGTCGGCGATGACGGCGGCGTTGCGCGGATCGTCCTCCGGCAGGCCCTGTTCCAACTTGCCCACCAGGTCAGCGCCCACGTCGGCGGCCTTGGTGTAGATACCGCCGCCGATGCGCATAAAGAGGGCCACCAACGTGCCGCCAAAACCAAAGCCGAGGAGAACGCCGGGCGCTGCCGCGCCAAAGATCATAAAGATGAGGGTGCCTCCCAGCAGGCCCAGGCCATCGGTCAGCATGCCCGTGAAGGTGCCGGCGCGATAGGCCACTGTCAGCGCCCCGTTATAGTCGTCCTTGACGGCCATGGCTGCCACGCGGATGTTGCCCTCGATGGCCACTCTCATACCCAGTTGCCCGACGATCATTGAGAAGGAGGCGCCGAGGATGAATGCCAGGCTGCGACCGATGCCGATCCAGAGTTGGGCTGCCTGCACGTTACCGCCGAACATCTCCAGTGCCTGCTCGCTTGGCTTGACGATATAGACGCTGAGAAACAGCACCACGGCCATTACACCCAAGACGGGCAGCATCGTCCGCAACTGCTTTTGCAGATAGGCCTCGGCGCCGGTCTTGATGGCTCGCCAGACCACTTGCATCTCCTTGCTGCCTTTGTCGCGTCGCAGTGTGTCGCGCCAGAGCCAAAAGGCGTACAGCAAGGCGAGGAACGCGATGGCAATCACGCCCCAGAGCATGTTTTGTTCAAGACCGCTGAGTTCTGACATGACTTGGTCCTCCTTGATCAAGGTATGTGGATGGTGCATTTCGTTCCGGTGCCAGCGGCTCACAGAAAAGAAGCCCCGGTGGGCGTGGGCTCCTGAGCCTATCACTTGTGCTGCGCCTCTGTCCACGTGAACGCGTTGTATTCTACAGGAACTATCGACAAAAGTCAAGTGCACAACCTGCCAAACCTCCCCCAGCTCAAAGTCGTCCGTGGAGTGCTCAACACGACCAGCAGGCCGGGGGTCACAGGTGGAATCTGGTCGTGATTCACAGGAGGGCAGGCAAAGAATCTCGGAATTTGCCCAAATTGGGGGGGTACGCTTTTGCACTTTTTATGGTATAAT
>CBDUWJ010000448.1:0-2569 GCA_965370895.1 uncultured Anaerolineae bacterium
GTCTGCTCGATGATCTCATCGGGGATACGGATGTAGACGCCGGTGCCCGTGACGAGCACCGTGCCGTCGGGCAGTCGGATTTCCCCTCTGGCCTCATAGGCCCGCGAGCGATTGCGTGTCAGCTCGCCGATGACGGTCAGTTCCTGGTCCAAGGGCACCGGCTTGGCGAACTTGATCTCCAGGCGACCGGTTATGGCCCACACGTTCTGATGGGCCAGTACCCGCCCCATAGTCTCATCAAGCAGGGTGCTGATCACGCCGCCGTGCAGGTGTCCAGGATAGCCCTGGTGCTCCTCGCGGGGCCGGAAGCGGGTGATGCACCGGCCCTCGTCGTCGGTGTAGAAAAGGAGCTTCAAGCCGATAGGGTTTTCGACGCCGCATACGAAACACATGCGGGAGTTTGGTTGCTTTTCCACAGTCTTTTCTCCGTATGTTTGCTAGAGGTAGCGCCACCTTCCACCATGGTCGGTCAGCAGGGCAAGTATCTTCCCCAAGGTCTTGGCGCCAACCTCGCCTGGGCAGGCATCTGGCACTACACTGGTTATGATCGAGTCTCTTCTCCTGCTATACTTCACAAGTTGTCATAAACTGTAGGCCGGCCTGCAGTCGGACTCTTTGGAATGCATGGGCTCGACGTCGGCTTGAAGCGGGACCCCCTCTACCTGCCTGGTCTCTGGGTTTCTTGAGATGCCTCTCTGAGCACAGCTACGAGGCCATCCCGACCGGTCTCATCCACTCGGTGGTAGACCGTGCGCGTGGGGAAGGCCGTCTTGATGCCGGCCTCGTTCAGGGCTTTGTACAAGCAGGTGTTGAGCTTGTCCATGATGCGGCGGGTCTCGACATAATTCTCAATCCAGCAGCGTACACGGAAGATGAGGGCCGATTCGCCGTATTCGATGAAGAGGGCTTCAATGCGCTCGTCCTTCATCACCCACTCCTGGGCGCGCACTGCCTCGATCATCACCTGCCGGGCATCGTCCACGTCGGTGCCATCCACGAGACCCACGTGGGTCTGCACCCGGTAGACGGTGCTGGGGTCGGAGTGATTGACCACCAGGCTCTTGCCAATGACCGAGTTGGGCACGACCACCATGCGGTTGTCGCGGGTCCGGATGCGGGTGCTGCGCAGACCAATGTCCTGCACGTCGCCCCAGGTATCCAGCTCCAGGATTTCGATGCGGTCGCCAATGGAGAAGGGGCGGTCGGCGATGATGGCGAAACCATTGATGACATCGGACAGGGTGTCCTTGGCTGCCAGGGCGATGGCCAGCGAGGCGATGCCCAGGGTGGCGACCAGGCCACTTACGTCTACCCCAAAGTGGCTGAGCAGCATGATCACGGCGATGCCGGTCAGGAGAAGGAGAACAATGCGGCGGGCAAAGGGGATCACCGATTCACTGACGGCTGACCCGGTCCGCTCGGCCAACCAGAGAGTATACCATTGCAGCATGTTGCTCAGCAGCTTGTAGCACAGGGCGTAGCCGACCAAAAGGTAGAGGACAAAGACCAGGTTCTCGCGCTTCTCGCGCCAGTCTGCTGGCAAGAAGCTGAGTTGGCTGAGGGCGACCTGCAGCCCAACAAAGACGATGAGCCAGAACAGGGGGATGCGCACCGCGTCGAGCAGGGCGTCGTCAAAACTGGTGGGCGTGCGCCGGCTGAGGCGGACGAGCACCCTGTCGATGATCAGTAGCACCAGCCGGCCAAGGATGGCGGCGGCGACGAGGATGGCGATGGCGACGCCGATCTCGCGCCAAGCCTCCGATGACAGTCCCAAGATCTGCATGAATCTCCTCTCTCAGAATAGATGATGCACCAGGCACACGGTGCAACTCGTTGGTCACAATTCGGGATGCGTCATTGGGCGTTGCTGTAGCTCGCGATGATGGCCAGGACAGTCTGGCCGTATTGCTCGACTTTGCTGGGGCCTATGCCTTTGATGGCTGCTAGCTGGTCCGACGTGGCCGGTCGATGGGCGGCGATCTGCTTCAGGACCGTGTCATGGAAGATGACATAAGGTGGCTTGCCAATCTCCCTGGCGGTTTCCAAGCGCCAGGTACGCAGCCGTTCAAAGAGGGCCTCATCGTAATCGACGGCAGTCTCCTGGCCGTGCTGCCCTGCGTCCGGTGCTTCCTCCCGCCGTCGACGCGACGTGGAGGGACGAGATGGCGGCACTACGATGGTGACCTGGACCTGTTCTGGATCATCAAGCCAGATCTGGCCTGCATCGGTCAATCGCAGCAGGAGGTAATCCCCCTTCGCAAAGTGCTCCAGTAGGCCCAGGCTGACAAGCTGACCTGCGAATTCGCCGATACTCTTCTGCGTCCAGCCCGCCAGTGCGCCAAAGCTGGGAAAGCGATCGGGCTGGACGGGGCTGGTGGCTGCGCCCTGCAGGGCGCGAGAGAGGCCGGTGCGGCCCAGGGGGAATGGAAGTTCGGTTACGCCCCGCAGGATCACGCGTGCCGCATCGTCTGGAGTGTCGTCACTGGTGGGCCCTGGAGGCAGTTGGGTACGGGCGGCTGGCCTAGGGACCGATGCCGCACGGCGGGTGGATCGTGACAGCGGCGTTGCC
>CBDUWJ010000449.1:0-2566 GCA_965370895.1 uncultured Anaerolineae bacterium
AACCAACTGTTCACCCGCGACAGCTCCTGCTGGATCTATAACGGAGTGACGGTCAATCCCATGTACTGGCCCGCCCGCCGCAAAGAGACGCTGTACATGACGGCCATCTACAAGCACCATCCCAAGTTCAAGGGCGGCGACTTTACGATCTGGTGGGGCGACCCCGACGTGGACCACGGCAGCGCCACGCTGGAGGGCGGCGACGTGATGCCTATCGGCAACAGCGTGGTGCTCATCGGCATGGGCGAACGGACTACCTACCAGGCCGTTGGCCAGGTGGCCCAGCAGTTGTTCAAGCACAACGCTGCGGAGCGCGTCATCGCCGCCAAGATGCCGCCTGACCGGGCCAGCATGCACCTGGACACCATCTTTACCTTCTGCGACCGCGACCTGGTGACGATCTATGAGCCGGTGGTCAACAACATCACGCCCATCAGCTATCGCCCCGGCGATGGCGAGGGAGAAGTGGATGTAGTCATCGAGGAAAAGGGCTGGCTCGACGTGGTGCAGGAGGCGCTGGGACTCGAGGAGCTGCGCGTCGTACCCACGGCCGGCGATGCCTTCGAGCAGGAGCGCGAGCAGTGGGACGACGGCAACAACGTGGTCGCGTTGCAGCCCGGCGTTGTGGTGGCCTACAATCGCAACGAGTGGACCAATGCCCGGCTGCGCCAGGCCGGCATCACCGTCATGGAGATCGAAGGCTCTGAGCTGGGCCGCGGTCGTGGTGGCGGTCACTGTATGACCTGCCCGGTGCAACGGGACGCCGTCTAGAATGTGGAAAGGGGTATCATCTCAGTAGATTGGGGGGGCGGGGTGGCTGCCGTGGCCGAGGCAGCGGGCGTCGAGGACCTTACCCGGGCCGTGGACGCGGAGATCGTGGCCGCTCGCATGGCGCAACTGAGCGAAGTGGTGGCCGCGGCGGGTATCACCGATGTGGCCGAGGGTGCCAACCTGCTGGCTACCTCCGACGACGTCGAGGCCATGAGCGCCGTGGTGGGGCTGATGAGCGCCGGGGATCTGGAGAGTGGCCTGGAGGTGGCGCGCACGGCCGGCGAGCTGTGGGCCGTGAGCGACGTGGTCGACCTGATGGAGATGCCGGTGCTTGCGGCTTTCCTTGAATCGCGTGGCGAGACGTTGCAGGAGGTGGCTGTTAACATCATCCTTCAGGCGGCAGCCACTCGGGCGCTGTCGCAGGTCATGGCCGCCGAGAGCGAGTCCATCGCCGAGATGGGCGCCGAGGAAGTAGCAGAAGGCATCGTGCGTTTGGCCGCCTCAGAGGCAATGGCCGAGCGCAGCGAGGAACTGGCAGCCACCGGTGTCGGCCTGGCAGCGGCCGGCGCAGTAGAAATGGAAGTGGCTGCCGAGGCCGCCGCCCTGGCCGGTGATCTGGCGGGAGAGGCCGTTGCCGAGGCCGTCGTAGCTGGGGCCGAGCTTGGCGCGGCCGCCACCATGGATGAGGCTGCGGGTGCGCTTGCCGAGGCGACCGAGGAATAGACAGAACCACAATCTGAAAGGAAGAAAAAATGAGTGACCTGATCGCAATCACCTACGAGGACGAACGAACTGCATTTGACGCACTGGACAAGCTTGGTGAGCTGAGCAAGATGCAGCTCATCACCCTGGCCGACGCGGCCGTGGCCGTCAAGGACCAGAAGGGCAAGGTCAAGGTCAAACAGACCCTGGAAAACATGGCCACGGGCTCGTCCGCGACCTGGGGCTTTTTCTGGGGCCTGTTGATCGGCCTTTTGTTTCTGGCCCCCATCTTCTGGGGTCTCTTTGGGGCGCTGATGGGCGTCATCATGGGCAAGGCCCGCGACCTGGGCATCGACAACAAGTTCATCAAAGAGGTGGGCGATTCGCTGGAGCCCGGCCAGTCGGCCCTGTTTATGCTGGTGGTCGACGTCACGCCGGACAAGGTGCTGGATGAGATGAGGAAATTCGGCGGCACCGTGTACCAGACGTCTCTCTCCAAAGAGGATGAAGCAGCCCTGAAGGAGGCACTGGGCCACGAGCAGGTCAGCGCCGCTGCCGAAGAGATGGTAGATCTGGAGTAGGAACGATAAGACCTGTCAGGTCTATCAAAACCTGACAGGTCCTCGCAGAATCAACTCAAAAAGGAGGAGATCATGTTGTTAGGATGTGGTTGTCTTTTGGCGATGGCAGCGGCGGTCGCGCCGCGTCTGGTGCTGGTATTCATGTGGTTCGTTGGGCCCAGGGTGAACGCGGCATTCGATACGTTTGTCATGCCGCTGCTCGGTCTCATCTTCTTGCCCTATACGACGATTATGTACGTCCTGGTCTGGAGTCCCGGGATCGGTGTATATGGCTGGGACTGGGTCTGGATTGGGCTGGGCGTGATGCTCGACCTCATGAAATGGGGCCAGATCGCCAACAAACGCAAGGAGATCCCGGGTTACCCGTCGCAATACGAGCGCATCCCGCCGACCGCCTATGAAGCGGAGCTACCCAGGTCTCCCGGGCCGATCGTCTCCGATACGGCCGTATCTGATACGGATGCAGAGCTGGAGAAACTCGCCGACCTGCGAGACAAGGGGATCATCAGCGA
>CBDUWJ010000450.1:0-2537 GCA_965370895.1 uncultured Anaerolineae bacterium
GCCCCCGTTCTTGGCGTTCCGGCCAATTTCCAGTATAATGGTCTGCTGGATGCAAGATTCCCTGCATCCGGCAGTAGCCAGTGAGGGGAAGGCACACAAGGTGTTCAAACGATCGAAAACGATCAGAGACAGCCTGACCAGAACCAGGCGATCCTTCTTTGGCCAGATCAGCGGCTTGCTGGGCGCAGGCCAGATCACCGAAGAGACGTGGGAGGACCTGGAGGATCTGCTCGTCCAAGCCGACGTGGGCGTCACCACCACCGTGACCTTGGTGGACCGCCTGCGGGAACAGGTGGCCCAAGGCAAAGTCCGGGATGCCCGGGCTCTGGAAGAACTGCTCAAGCAGGAGCTGGTAGCCCTGTTGGGCGATCCTCCACCGATGACCATCGATGAGCCCCGGCTGCTGACCCTGGTCCTCATCGTGGGCGTCAACGGCTCAGGCAAGACGACGAGCATCGCCAAGCTAGCCAGATACTACCAGGACCGGGGACGCAGGGTGATCCTGGCCGCAGCCGACACCTTTCGCGCCGCGGCCATTGACCAACTCAACATCTGGGGGGAGCGGGTCGACGTGCCCGTCATTGCCCACCAACCGGGCGCCGATCCTGGCGCTGTGGTCTATGATGCCATCCGCGCCAGCCAGAGCCGGAAGGCCGACCTGCTCATCGTCGACACCGCAGGACGGCTACACACCAAGTACAACCTCATGGAAGAGCTGCGCAAGGTGCGGGGCGTGGCTGCCAAGCGGGTCCACCAGGCGCCCCACGAGACGCTTCTGGTATTGGATGCAACTACGGGCCAGAATGCCCTGTCGCAGGCCCGCCACTTTAAGGACACGGTCGATGTCACGGGCGTTATCGTCGCCAAGCTGGACGGCACTGCCAAGGGCGGCGTCGTGTTCGCCATCAACCAGGAGCTGGGCTTGCCGGTACGCTTTATCGGCACAGGTGAGACCATGGACGACCTGGCCGAATTCGATGCCCGAGCCTTCGTAGACGGCCTATTCGCGTGACGTTGTACGAGTCACGCTTCACGTTCCACATCCGGAGGTGCCAAAATGGAAGGATTGAAGAGCCGGTTGACCGCGCTGGACGAACGGATCAGACAACTACAGGTGCAGCTTTGACCTGGCCAACAAAAAACAAACGATCGGAAAACTGGAACGAGACGCCGCCGCGCCGGGCTTCTGGGATGATGCCGGTGCCGCGCAGGCGGCAATGCAGGAACACGCCAACCTCAAGAACGAAGTAGAGCGCTGGGACGCGCTGCACAGCCGGGTCACCGAAGGGCTGGAGCTGTTGGACCTGGTCGAGCTTGATGTGGACCAGGAGCTGGTCGCCGAGATCGAGGCCGAAGCCAGCGCCGTCGAAGCAGAACTGGGCCGGATGGAGTTCGAACTCATTTTATCCGGCCCCCATGACCGCGACCCGGCCATCCTGGCCCTGCACGCAGGGGCTGGCGGCACCGACGCCCAGGACTTTGCTCAGATGCTCACGCGTATGTACCTGCGTTGGGCGGAGCGGCAGGGCTACAAGACCGAGATCCTGGACTCGTTGAGGGGGCAGGAAGCGGGCTTGAAGAGCGTGACCATCAGCGTAACTGGCCCTTACGCCTTTGGCTATCTGGCGGCCGAGCGCGGCGTCCACCGCCTGGTGCGGCTGTCGCCCTTTGACGAAGCCCACCGCCGCCACACCTCTTTTGTACTGGTCGAGGCGACCCCCGAGATCGCCAGCGACATTGAAATCAAGGTCAACCCCGACGATCTAAAGATCGACGTCTTTAGGGCTTCAGGGGCTGGGGGCCAGCACGTGCAAAAGAACGCCACGGCGGTGCGCATCACGCATCTGCCGAGCGGCATTGTGGTTGCCTGCCAGAATGAGCGTTCGCAGGTGCAGAACAAAGAGATTGCCTTCAAGATCCTGCGAAGCAGACTCTACGAGGCGGAGCAGCAGAAGGTGGCCGAAGAGCAGGCCCGCCTGAAGGGCGAACACGTGTCGGCTGGCTGGGGTAACCAAATTCGCTCCTACGTGCTACATCCCTACCACATGATCAAAGATCTGCGCACCGGCCACGAGACGGGAAATAGCAGCGCCGTTCTGGACGGCGACATCCAGGGCTTTATCCAAGCCTACCTGCAGTCGGTTGTCGGCACTTAGATAGTGGGCGCTCTCATTGCGAGTTCATCCGTGGGGTGTGCCGCCACTCTATGTGGAAGCAACGGGGCGCCACATGGTCCGTCATCCTGAGTTAGTCCATGGCGCACGGCGCCACTCAGCAAGAAATGACACTGCCCGCTCTGCCGAGCCCTGCTCGTGCTGGACCACAGTCCAGCACACCTGGCACAGATGCGCGGACTGTGGTCCGCGCAGAGCGTGTGCGAGATGCAGGCGTGTCATTAGTAGCGCCAGCGAAGGTTCTCTGCTGTGCCCGACTGAGATTCCCTTCGTCCCTCAGGGCATGCTTCACTTCATTCAGAATGACTTGTTGGGGTGTAGAGCCCGATGACAGAATGACAGGACAGTTTCTTGGCAGCCCAG
>CBDUWJ010000451.1:0-2512 GCA_965370895.1 uncultured Anaerolineae bacterium
GGTTGGGCAGACGGAGATTCTTCACTGCGCTGCGCGGCTGCGCTGGTCAGAATGACAGAGGGGTTGTTTCTTCAGTGGCGACCGCGACGAAGAACTTCCACTTGCGCAGGCGAAACCGAGATTCTTCGGTCCCTACGGTCGCTACTGATGACACGCCTGCATCTCGCACACGCTCTGGGCGGACCACAGTCCGCGCACTTGTGCCAGGTGTGCTGGACTGTGGTCCAGCACGAGTAGGGCTCGGCAGAGCGACAGTGTCATTTCTTGCTGAGTGGCGGCGCGGCATGGATGAACTCAGAATGACAAATGCGGTTGCCTTGCCCTCTCGGGCTTGAGCCATTGCCAGCCGGGGCAATCCCGGGTATAATGGGGGGCATGGGAATGGGAAAGCGATGGGAATAGCAGCCCTCAAGATGGAGGGAGAGACGCCGCGGCGAGCCATGCGGCGCTTGAGGATGGTGTTTCTGCTGCTGCTTGGCCTGTTGGCGGGCGTGCCGATCTTTCCGCTGGTGGCCCTGGGTCCCCAACAAACGGTGCACAGCGCTGATCCCAAGATGGGCATCCACACCCGGCTGACCGACGAGGTAGAGCCGTGGAAGATCAAGCGTACGTTCGAGATGGTGCGCGAGATGGGCGCCCCCTGGACGGTCGAGTATTTTCCCTGGGCCTACTATGAGCCGTCGCCAGGTCGCTTTGACTGGTCCCACGCCGACCTGGTGGTCGACCACGCCCGTCGCCAGGGTTTGACCGTCATTGCCCGCTTGGGCTTTGTACCCGAATGGGCGCGCCCTGACCCCGAAGAGCAGTCGACGACCTTCACGTACCTGGGCGAAGAACAGTACGACGTCTTTGCCGAGTACGTGCACGCCTTTGTCGAGCACTTTCGCGGGCGGGTAGACCACATCGTCATCTGGAACGAGCCGAACATCAGCCTGGAGTGGGGCTACCGGCAGGTAGACCCGGAGGGCTACACAGCCCTGCTCCGGGCCGTCTATCCTCGAGCCAAGGCTGCTGATCCCGACGTGGTAGTCCTGGGCGGGGCGCTGGCGCCCACCCTGGCCCCTGCCGGCGACCCTGAGGGGATGAATGACCTGGATTACCTGCAGCGAATGCTGGATGCCGGCGCGGGCGAGGTGATGGACGGACTGGCAGCCCACGCCTACGGCTGGCGCCTGCCCCCCGACGCCCCCGCCGATCCGGCGGTCGTGAGCTTTTCCAGGACGGAGCTGCTCCGCCAAAAGCTCGTCGAGGCTGGTCACTCTGATCTGCCCATCTATATCACCGAGGGGGGCTGGAATGATCATCCCCGCTGGACCAAAGCGGTACTGCCCTCGCAGCGGGCAGCCCACACTCTGCGCGCCTACGAGATGGTGCTGGAGGAGTGGCCCTGGTGCGAGGCGGTTGTTCTGTGGGCATTCCGTTATCCCCGGCCGGCCAACACCTATCAGGATTACTTTACCTTCGTCACGACCGATTTTACTCCCAAGCCGATCTACTTTGCGGTGCAGCGGTACGCAAAGGGGGAGAGGCCGTGAAACGTTGGAGGCCGGATCTGCCCAAACCAGGAAACTCTCAGACAAACTCGGGTCCGCACAACTTCGGATGTCTCAGGGGGACAGGTTCGCACAGGGGCTGGCTAGTGGCCGGCGGTTTGCTAACAGTGGCGCTGGCAGTAGGTCTATTATGGCTGCTGCTACGTACGCTACCGGAGGCGGTGGACCCGACGTGGGACCGGATCCAGGAGACTGGGGTATTGCGGGTATGCACCGATCCCAGTTGGCTGCCCTTCGAGTTCATCGACGAGCGCACCGGGCAGCTTGATGGGTTTGACGTCGATCTAGCACACCTCCTGGCAGACCGGCTGGCGCCGGGCCTGCGGGCCAAGTTCATCACCGTGGGGTTCGATAGTCTGTACGATGCGCTGCTCTCGGACCGGTGTGACCTGGTCCTGTCGGCCCTGCCCTACGAACCGATGCGGACCGAGGATATTGTCTTTTCGGTGAGCTATTTTAACGCGGGTCTGGTCCTGGTGACAGCCGGTTTGGAGGGGCTCGTTGAGGAATCGGCCAGCATTCAGGGGGAGGATGATGGTTCGACAACGCCCCTCCGGGACGCGCTTTTCCAAGACCCGCTTACCGCGGGCCTCGTAGACCGGGTAGTAGGCGTCGAATGGGGCTTTGTGCCGGAGGGTGACAGTTGCCGCCGCCTGGTTCAGAACCTGGGATTGCGCCGTTACGCCACTGCGGAGGAAACGCTCCGCGCCCTGCAATCGGGCGAAGTAGAAGCGGCCCTGGTTGACCGCATCTCGGCACTGGCCTATCAACGCGACTGCCAGGGACTGCAGGTCGTAGGCAAGCCGATCACCGATCTGAACTATGTCATTCCAACTCGCCCCGACAGCTTCCGGCTGCTGGAGGAGGTCAACCGCGTGCTCCTGGAGATGCGCGAGGATGGGACGCTGGAGGCGTTGCAGGAGAGATGGTTCTGAGGATGGAGAAAGGCCCTGGACCAA
>CBDUWJ010000452.1:0-2507 GCA_965370895.1 uncultured Anaerolineae bacterium
CTACGCCCCGAGGCCTACGGCACGGTGGACGAGGCGCAAGCAGCCCTGGGCCTGGCACGGGCCAGCGGCTGCACGCCCCGCACCGGGGAGATCCTGCTGGCCATCCAACGGGAGCTCTACCCGATGATGACCGAACTGGCAAGTGCCGGCAAGGCCAAGACTCCTTTGTCGGGCCTCATCACGGCGACGCAGGTTGCCCAGCTTGAAAACTGGATTGCCGAACTGGAGACGCAGGTAAAGATGCCTGAGCAGTTCATCGTACCAGGCGACAGCCGTCCCGGCGCCGCCCTCCACCTGGCACGGACAGTCGTCCGCCGGGCGGAGCGATTGGCCGTGCGCCTGGCGCACGAGGGGCTATTGGACAACGACCAGATCGTACGTTATCTGAACCGGCTTTCATCGCTGCTCTTCGGACTGGCCTGCCTTGAGGATCAGGCAGCCACCAGAAGCGGATCGACGTTGGCCAAGGAAGCAGAGTGACGACAATGTCGCAGAAGAACGTATTGCTGGGTGCCCACCAATCCATCGCCGGCGGGGTGGAAAAGGCGCTGGAGCGCGGTCAAGATGCAGGTTGCGACACCGTCCAGATATTCGTCAAAAGCCCCAACCGCTGGGCTTCCAAACCCCTGGCCGAAAAGAACGTCACCGCATTCAAAGATGCCGTCGCCGAGACCGGCATCTGGCCGGTGTTCGCCCATGCCCTCTATCTGATCAACCTGGCGACACCTGACGATAACCTATGGCACAAGTCGATGGAGGCCCTGATCGATGATTTGCAGAGGTGCGAGCACCTGGGGCTGCCGGGGCTGGTCATCCATCCTGGTTCGCATAGGGGCTCGGGTGAAGAAGCAGGCATAGCCCGCATCGTCGCCGCAGTGGACAAAGTACACGCCCGCCTGCCCGGCTACGCTGTACAGATCTGGCTGGAGACCACTGCCGGGCAAGGCGACTACCTTGGCCACTCTTTCGCCCAACTTCGGGCCATGATCGACGGCGCGAAGGAGCCGGAACGCCTGGGCGTCTGCTTTGATACAGCGCACGCCTTTGCTGCTGGATATGAGCTCCGCACGCGCGAGGGGTACGAGACCACCTGGTCCGAGTTCGAGGCGACCCTGGGCCTGGATCGGCTGAGGGCTATCCACCTCAACGACTCAAAGGTGGAACTGGGCAGCCGGGTGGACCGCCACGAGCACATTGGCCAGGGCCACCTCGGCCTGGAGCCTTTCCGCTTCGTGGTGAACGATGCCCGCTTCTGGGGATTGCCCATGACGCTGGAGACGCACAAAGGACCGGACCTGGCCGAGGACAAGGAAAACCTGAGGGTGTTGCGCAGCCTCATCGAGTAGGCGCGGCCCTCGTGCCAAGACCCTGAGAGCAGCCGGGGGTTGCCGGTGGCTCATTCTTGAGCGAACTCCCCTCAGATTGACGCGCTCGCGGCGCGATGGATGGATGGTTATCGCGCCATCTCCCCTCTTGCCAAAGGTTGACCTGCTGCATTAGCGAGCTGACAGCGGGCCCCGCCGAATCGCTGGAGCAGCGCAGTGACTGCCTGTTCCTGGTTCCAGGTCCAGGCGCCAGGGTGCGCAGGAGCCAGCAGGTACTCGAGCAACCCCGCTGGACAGAAGATGGCTGGCAGTGGGCGTCGGATCACGTAGGCTTGCTGATCACTACCGAGCTTAAACAGTGAGGTAGCGCGCCGGTACACTCGTGGAGGGAGAGAGGAGATGGGGGGCCACAGAGGCCGCCCCTGCTGTCATGCTTCTGAAAGATGTGCAGATTCCGTGATGTTTGTTGCCGAGCAGGGACACAGCACGAGCAACTACTGCCGTGAATGTACTGACGGCTACCCGGGCCGGTTCCGTCACACCAGAGCCACCACCTTGGAGGGCGACGCGAGACGTGGTATAATGCGCCCAGGATCGCTGGCTGACATCAGCCAGCGTCAGATCGAAGCCACTGACTGACAGATCAGCGCCCTGGCGTACGAGCTGCTGGTCCAGCCAGGGAAGACCCTGCTCTCATTGAAGCCGCAACGGCGTAGCAGCGAGCCCTTGCATTTGCCTCTCCAGCCTGTCAACTTTAAAGGAAGAACATGGCTCGTGAGATGAAAAAGATCACACGGAGACTACGGAAGCAAGAGCGCCGCGAAGCCATAGCGCGGGTAAGAAAGGAACGCGGCTGGGAACCTCCAAAGGGACCGACCATTCAGCGCGACGAAATGGATAAGGACTTGTTCCCGCTATTGCCCCGGCTGGGAGACGATCTGGCTGCATCCGCGCCCGCCCTGGCACGCCAAATGTCCATTCTGGTGGAAAGCGAGGGTCTGGCTGCGGAGCCGGAATTCGAGACCATCATGGTTAGCCCCCTGCTTTGCGTCGACACATTTGTCAAAGCGGGTAAGGAGCTTGGCATAGAACCCGAGTCCTTGAGCAAGCGGCCTGAGCATGAGCGCGACAGTGTCCATGGGGAAATGCTGATAATCACTATCCAGCGGCTCCTAAGCGACA
>CBDUWJ010000453.1:0-2503 GCA_965370895.1 uncultured Anaerolineae bacterium
GGTGGAGAGTGGGAAAGCCTGGGGCACAACACGCTGCTGGAGGAGATGTCCCCAGCCGACCTGGCCAAGCTGCGCGGCTGCTTTGACGAATACGGCATCGACGCCGACCCGATGACTTTCAGAAAGATCGTTCGCTTGTCGGAGAAGCCTTTCTACAAAGCGAACTAGCCTGTCCAGTTTGAACGCCGTAGGGCGTAGCTGTCGTAAGACTGATTGAAGGAGAACCACTATGCCACCAGTCAATGGAACATTCTGTGTCACTGTGATGAAAGACCGCTGCATCAATGCCAGCATGCCCGGCAAATGTGCTACCTGCGTCGAGGTCTGTCCCTACGACGTCTACGCCATTGATGGCACGGGGCACGTCTACGTTCAGAACTATAACGCCTGCGTCGGCTGCCGCATCTGCTCCGAGTTCTGCCCAGAGGATGCCATTCGCATCAACCCCGCCGAATCAGAGTTCCTGGTGCGCTCGCCCTGGACCTTTCCCCAGGTGGAAGAGATACACCACAAGGCGCAGACCGGCCAGTACATGCTGCGCGGCTTTGGCACCATGGGCTATGCGCCCAGCTTTGACAACATCACCATAGTGCCCTCTCAGATCGCCTCTCCTGCCCCTCGTGACAAGTATCGGGAGGAGTGCAACATGGAGGTGCTCATCGGTGAGGATACCTGCGAGAATCCAATGCGCCTGAAGTACCCCTTTATCTTCCCTGCCATGTCCTTCGGTGCACTGTCCAGGGAGGCCAGGATGGCCCTGTCCATCGGCGCTGCTCAGACTGGGATCAGCAACAACACTGGTGAGGGTGGGTTGTTGAAGGACGAAACCTGGCTGATCAAGGGGTACGAGAACGAAGAGCGGACGCTGAAGCGCTGGGGGCCGGGCGGCTACCTGGTCGTCCAGTGGTCCACAGGCCGTTGGGGGGTCTCGGCCGATTACGTTCGCGCCGGAGATGCGGTCGAGATCAAAGTCGGGCAGGGGGCCAAGCCAGGCATGGGTGGACACCTGATGGGGTCCAAAGTCACCGAGGAGATTGCGGCCATCCGGGGCATTCCAGTCGGCAGCGACGCGCTGTCTCCATGCCGCCACTATGACGTGCACGATCTGGAAGACATAAAACGGATGGTTGCCTTTATCCGTGACGTAACCGATTACAGGGTGCCCATTCTCTTCAAGCTGGGCCCCAGCCGTCCCTACGAAGACGTGAAGGCTTGCATCGAGGCCGGGGCAGATGCTATCTCCATTGACGGTCTGGTAGGCGGCACAGGCGCTTCGCCGGCCATTGTCACGCAGGGTGTGGGCATCCCGACGGTAGCCCTCATTCCGCCGTCCGTGCAGGCCCTGAAGGACATGGGCGTCCATCGCAAGGTCAAACTTTTTGTCCTGGGGGGTATGCGCAATGGGCTGGATGCATACAAGGCGATGGCCATGGGCGCTGACGGCGTTGGCTTTGGCGCGGCGGCCCAGATCTCCATGGGCTGCCGGGCCTGCATGGCCTGCGCTAGCGGCAAATGCGCTTACGGCATCTGCGCTCAAGACCCGGAACTCCGCGCCCGGCTCGACCCTGAAGTGGCTGGCGACCAACTGGCTAACTTTATCAAGGCCACGGCTGAGGAGGTCAAGATCCTGACCATGCTTTCCGGTCACGACGACATCAAGGACCTGAGTGAAGAAGACCTGCGGGCCATGGAGCCGAACGTTGCGGCCATCACCGGCCTCAAGCTGATCGGTTACGAGAAGAGGTTGCCCTGGTGGGAGAATGGAAGAGACTAGTGGATAGCAGATTGCAGGCATCTACTCTATCGAACAGGAGGGTTCGAAATGCCCACGCTTAGATTCGAGAATGCCATTGTGACAAACATGATGGAAGAGGCTCTGGAGTTCTGTGCCGAAAAAGCAGGTCTGAAAGACAAGAAACAAGCCAGGGATGCCCTGCTTACAGGCGATTGCTGTGTCTGCGAATATCTGCGCTATGGTATGGCCCAAAAGGTGGCTGAGTATCTGGGCACGGTGGATGATACCATTCAGGCCATCTACACCTACGAGCCCGAGTATGCGACCAGCGGGGACGGGGCCATCCCTGATCGCCCCAACCTCTCGCCTGGCTTCAACCTGATCGCCCGGGTCAGTCGCAAGAGCGCAGCTCTGTCGTCGGTCGTGGCCTCGATGAGATCGGCTCTGGCCGAAGAGTACAGGCGTCTCGGCTGTCCCAAGGCCAATGCGCTGTGCTCCGAGCTTGACGTCAGAGTAGTCGACGAGGATGAGGTGGAGAAGCGGACCGGCTACGGTGCGCTGATCAACTCACTCTATGTGCGGCCGATAGAGGTTTGGCACAGGTAGGCCATCCCTACCAAGACTGCTCGTCGGTGCGCAAGCAGGCGCGCTCACTCACGCCTGCTTTCTCTCCTGCCCTTGTCCTCCGGCTGCGCCTGGCCGGAGGACAAGGTGTCTCGGCAGTGACACGGCAGGCTTTGGCCAAACCGAGGAGGTGCAGCAGTGTTT
>CBDUWJ010000454.1:0-2476 GCA_965370895.1 uncultured Anaerolineae bacterium
AGAACAGCTCCAGTCTGTCTGAGCACATGGATCTCAGACCAGTTCGGGGATGAGGTCCGTGCCCGCGGAGATGATGGCTCGACTCAGGGGAAAACGATAGCAAGACGATAAAGTGTCCCAACGAGGCTGGCCGACAGCACGAACCGGCAGAAGTAGGTCTTGGGCCAGCAGCAATCCACTGGTGGCGTCGAACGTGGCGTCATGGGCGCGATTGATGGCCGTGTCGGAGAAGCCCAGCTAGAGACTTGGAGCTGCTGATTCCAAGGCAGGACCAGTATGAGGAAGATGGGCCGGCATCTGGTAGCGGTGGTTCAGGATCTGCTCTTCTTCCGTAGCAGATACACTCGGTAGACCGCTACGATGGTCGCAGTGGGTGCTTTTGCGTGAAGAAAGCGACTGAAGTCGCCACTACGAACAGGGCACTGCGGTGTACTGATTATGGGTTGATTGAGGAATTATGTCAAAGGAGCTGAAACATTGAAACAGTTGGTGATTCTTAGTGGCAAGGGTGGCACGGGCAAGACCTCGGTGGCAGCGGCGCTAGCCCACCTGGCTTCGCAAGAGATACCCATCGTATTGGCCGACGCCGACGTGGACGCTGCCAACCTGGAACTGGTATTAGAGCCGAGCAGGCTAGAGGAACACGTCTTTATGGGTGGGCAGATCGCGATCATTGACCCGGACAAGTGCAACCTCTGTGATCGCTGCTACGAGGTCTGTCGTTTCGATGCGGTCATTCCCGGTGACGACTACTACCGGGTGGACGCGCTGGCCTGTGAAGGCTGCGATTCCTGTGTCTATCAGTGCCCAGAGTCTGCCATCCACACCGAGGAGCAGCAGGCTGGGCTCTGGTTCCGATCGGATACGCGTTTTGGGCCGCTGTTTCACGCCCACCTGTTTGCCGCCCAGGAAAACTCGGGCAAGCTGGTGACGATGGTGAAACAGCAGGGTCGCCTGCTGGCGCTGGACGAAGGTCGCGAACTGCTCATCGTGGATGGACCGCCGGGCATCGGCTGTCCGGTTATCTCGGCCAGCGCCGGAGCCGATGTTGCGCTGCTGGTTGTGGAGCCGACCGTGTCGGGTATCCACGATCTGGAACGGGCGCTAGGAACGGTGAACCACTTTGGCGTGCCAGCGCTTGTATGCATAAACAAAGCGGATCTCAACCTGGCACATTCATCTGCCATCGAAGCCTATTGTGCCGCCGAGGGGATCGAAGTGGTGGGGCGATTGCCCTACGACGACATCGTCACCGAGGCGATGGTTCAGGGCCAGCCGGTGACGGCCTATCAACCTGACGGGACGATGGCGGCGGCTCTGCGGGAAACATGGGCGCGGATTCGGGCGCAACTGGAGGAGTAGGGTGGACGTGCAATCTATTGAACTGAAGCACAATATTACGGAACGACTGCGCCAGGTCATCGATCCGGAGACGGGCGTGGATGTGATGCGCATGCGGCTCATTGAGGATCTGGAGGTGGATGGAAAGAGCGGACAGGTGAGCTACAAATTCCGGCCCTCGTCACCCCTCTGCCCGCTGGCCGTTCACCTGGTACTGGATATCCGCAAATCAGTGGCTGAGGTACCGGGCGTCACGGATCAGGAGATCGAGGTGGTGGGCTATGTGGGCGCGGATGACCTAAACGATTTGCTCAGGGAGGGCGTGTGATATGAAGAAATCGTTCGGTGTTCTGATAGCTTTTCTGGCAGCGATAGGGGGTATGCTGGCGGCGCTTGTGCTGCGCTTCCGGCGCAACCAACAACGGGCCGACGAGGTGTGGGCCAGCTTCAGGCCTGAACCACTCGACCTGGAGCCGGTGGCGCGACTGACTATCACGCCCCTGGTGGAGGCACGCACCGGTCCTTCCCCGGAGGGAGCGGTCGAGGGACTCGTGGGTGAGGCAGGCGTGTCATACTTCGTCCAGGCTGACGACACCCGGCTGCTGTTCGATCTGGGATTGAACGCCGAGAGGGAGTCGCCTGCACCTTTGGAGCGCAACGCAGCGATCCTGGGTGTGGACCTCGAGGCGGTGGACGTCGTGGTGATCTCGCACCGCCACTACGATCACGTGGGAGGACTCAAGGCTCAACTGACCCATTCGTTTGTCCTGCCCGCCGACCGGATGGAGCAGGGTGAGGTGCCGGTCTATGTGCCAGAACCACTGCAGCACCCCACCGCTGACCTCCGGTTGGTGGAGGGGCCGCAGTCCATCACCCCTGGAGTGGCTACACTGGGGCCAATTCCCAGGGCGCTCTTTCTGTTGGGCTGGACGCCCGAACAGGCATTGGCGGTGAACGTGGCGGGCAAAGGGATGGTAATCATCGTCGGCTGCGGGCATCAGGGGGTGCAACGCATCATCGAGCGGGCCGAAGCGCTGTTCGAGGAGCCGCTGTACGGAATTGTGGGAGGGCTGCACCTACCTGTCACCAGCTCAGCAATGCAACGTTTCTTGGGCACAGGCCGGCCACCCTGGCA
>CBDUWJ010000455.1:0-2464 GCA_965370895.1 uncultured Anaerolineae bacterium
CGCGGACCGGATCTTGGTGATGGACGAGGGGCAGATCGTGGGAGCTGGCGCCCACGCGGCGTTGGTGCAGCAAGACGGCCTGTACCGGCGTTTGCTCGGAGCGTACAGTGCGGGGGCGGCAGTATGAGGCGCGACAAAGGGCGCACCTTCTGGCGGCTGCTCAAGCTCGCCGCGCCCTTCAGGCAGCGGATTGCGCTGGCAACGCTGCTGGGTGTGGCCACCATTGGCAGCGGCATCGGCCTGATGACGACCTCGGCCTACCTGATCGCCAGCGCCGCCCTGCACCCCTCCATCGCCGACCTGCAGGTGGCAATCGTGGGGGTGCGCTTTTTTGGCATAACAAGGGGCGTCTTTCGCTACCTGGAACGACTCACAACCCACGACGTTGCCTTCCGCCTGCTGGCCCGGCTGCGGGTCTGGTTCTACACGGCGCTGGAGCCGCTGGCTCCGGCGCGCTTGCTGCAGGTCCACAGCGGCGACCTACTGGCCCGCATCGTGGCTGACGTCGAGACGCTGGAGGGCTTTTACCTGCGAACCATCACCCCGCCGCTGGTCGCGCTGCTCGTGGTACCGCTGGCCGCGCTCCTTGTCGCCAGTATCGACGGGCGGCTGGCTGTCGTGCTGCTGCTATTCCTGCTGCTGGCGGGTGTGGGTCTGCCCCTGCTGGTGCGGGCCATGAGCCGCCGAACGGGCCAGCGCCTGGTGCAGGTTCGCTCCAGGTTGAACCGGGTGCTAGTCGGCGGCATCCAGGGCGTCGCCGATTTGCTGGCCTTTGGCCAGGAGCAGCGCCACCTGGACCGGGTACGGGCGTTGAATACTGAGCTGGGCCGCCTGCAAGGACGTTTGACCCGCATTGGCGGCCTGGGCGCGGCCTCGACCGGCCTGCTCATGAATCTGGCAACGCTGGCCGTGCTGGTCGTGGCCATCCCCCTGGTGAACGCTGGCCAGGTGGGCGGTGTGGCCCTGGCGGTGCTGGTCCTGGCAGTGATGTCCAGCTTCGAGGCGGTGCTGCCCCTGCCCCAGGCCGCTTTGAGCCTGGACAACAACCTGGAAGCCGCGCGTCGGCTTTTCGAGATCGCGGACGCGGACCCGGCCGTCACCGACCCGCCGTCGCCCGCGCCGCCGCCCCGCCAGCACGACCTGCGGGTGGAGGATCTGCACTTTGCCTACCATCCGGGCGAGCCGCCGGCCCTGAACGGCATCAGCTTTGAGCTGCCCCAGGGTGGCCAGACAGCCATCGTCGGTCCGAGCGGCGCGGGCAAGTCCACACTGCTTGGCCTTCTCCTGCGTTTCTGGGATTACCACGAGGGCCGGATCCTGCTGGCCGGGCGGGAGTTGCGCGCGTACGGCCAGGAGGACGTGCGCCGCCAGATTGCCGTGGTCTCGCAGCACACCCATCTCTTCAACGCCACCGTGCGGGAGAACCTGCTGCTCGCCAGGCCCGATGCTGGCGAAGCCGAGCTGGTGCGGTCTGCCCAGCAGGCCCAGATCCACGAATTCATCCAATCCCTGCCCCAGGGCTACGACACGTTCGTTGGCGAGCAAGGACTTGGCTTGAGCGCCGGGCAGCGCCAACGATTGGCCATCGCCCGTGCCATTCTAAAGGACGCGCCTATCCTCATCCTGGACGAGCCAACGGCCAACCTGGACGCCCTGACCGAGCGCGAAGTGCTGGGGGCGCTGCAAGCCTTCATGGCGGGGCGCACCTCGCTGGTCATCACCCATCGCCTGGTAGGGCTCGAGGCCGCCGGCGAGATCCTGGTGCTCCGGGCCGGGCGTATCGTGGAGCGAGGCCGTCACCACGAACTGCTGCAGATGGGGGGCCTCTACCACCGCATGTGGCAATTGCAGAACGAGATACTGGGAGCGCAAGAGGCACCCACGTCATGACGTTGGAAGTGAAGGTCGTTGCCCTGTTTCAAGACCGTTTCGGCGCCCAGCCCCCCATCGTGGTCCGGGCGCCAGGTCGCGTCAACCTCATCGGCGAGCACACCGATTACAACGACGGATTTGTGCTGCCCATGGCCATCGACCGCGCCGTCTGGATAGCTTTGCGCCCTCGCGACGACGGTCGCGTCTGCGTCTATTCCCTCGATTTCGACCAGTCCGTGACCTTTTCGCTCAAGGAACTCGAGCGCGGTCCAGCCGGTTGGGCCGAATACCTCAAAGGCGTCGCCTGGGCTCTGCAGGAAGCGGGTCACACGCTGCGGGGTTGGGATGGTCTCGTCGCCGGCGACGTTCCTCTGGGCGCCGGCCTTTCCTCATCGGCCGCGTTGGAGCTGGCCACTGCTCGCGCCTTTGCCGCCGTGTCGGACCTGCCCTGGGACCCAACGGAGATGGCCAGGATCGGGCAACGGGCGGAGAACGAGTGGGTGGGCGTCAATTGTGGCATCATGGACCAGATGATCTCGGCAGCGGGCAGAGCCGGCCACGCCCTGCTCATTGACTGCCGCTCGCTGGAGAC
>CBDUWJ010000456.1:0-2454 GCA_965370895.1 uncultured Anaerolineae bacterium
GCCCTCGCGCCACAATTGAATGCGGAACTGCATCAGTTCGCGGAAGGCGCGGAGGATAACACCCATGTTGGCCCCCGTCTGGCTGCCGACCACCCGTGGCCGGTGAGTAACCGGCAACTCCGCGAAGCGATAGCCAGCCCGTTTTGCTCGGACCAGCCATTCGATGCTGAACGTAGCCCCGCGCGAGGCAATTTGCGGTCCCACTTCCTCGATGATCTCACGACGGAAAAGCTTGAACGCGCAATCCACGTCCCGTACCGTGTAGCCAAAGAGCAGAGTGCAAAGCATGCTCCAGCCCTTGCCGTACAGCACGCGAAGAAAAGGGTCCCGGCGGGGAGCGCGATAGCCAGCAATTAGCTCAGCCTGGTCCATCAAAGGCACGAACTCCGACAGTTCGCTTATCACGAATTGGCGGTCGGCGTCAGTATAGAAAATCCAGTCCATGACAGCGCTGGTAAAACCTGTATAGACGGCAGCCCCAAATCCCTGGTTGACTGGGTGTTCTACCAACCGCAGATGTGGAACGGACTTGATCAGGCGTCGTGTGACGCCGGCAGTATCGTCAACGCTGCCATCGTCTACGACGATGATCTCCCAGCCACGGCCCCCAGGGGCGTCGTCAGCAGCCCCATGCGCAGCATCAGCGGCCTCCAGAGCTGGCACAGCCTCGGCAATCATCGGTTCGATGTTCTCAGCCTCATTATAGGCCGGCAATACGAGAGATATGCTAGGCATTCCGGGATCACCCCCGACACGATCGGAATTACTGGTCTTTCTTGGGCCGCTTGCGCCACAAACTACCGAGGAAAGCATCCGCCAGCATGTTGGACTTGGGAGGCATTTCCATTTCCGAGCCGGATTCCCACTGCCCCTGCGCCCGATCGTGGAGCCACCTATTCCGTTCTTCCACAGCCTTCTCGAACCGCTGGGTGAGCTCCTCCAACTGGACGTCGACCGGATCCGAGGATTCGGCCAGACTCTGGCGGACCGAGACCAGCGCCCCCATGAATACGTCCATCCAGCGCAGGATGTTGTCACGGTTGGATATACACACCTCAGAATAACCGGTCGGGTCGGTGGAGACGGGCCGCGTGCTGACCTCAAACGATGTACCAGCCACTTTGCGCAGTTCCCGCCAGGTGGGCTGAGAGATGACCGTTTCCATCAACGACAGTGCGAGTATGGCGGGCAACTGCTCCACCGCCGCCAGCAAGCCGTCGTGCTCCGCTGGATCGATAAAAAGCGGTTCGGCACCCAGGATCGTCACCAGGTCGCTAACCAGCTTCACTGCCGCTGGCTCTGCCGTGGGTGAGGGCGTAAGACAGAACAGGCAATTGCGAAACAGGTCCGCCCGCGCAGCCTCCAGTCCCCCTTGCCCTTCAATCGTGCCCGCAGGGGCGACGCCGATGATCGGATTGCCCCCCACGAAATGAATCTCGTCCGGCAGCGCCTCGGCAGCCCAAGCCAGGACGGGCTCCTTCAGCGACGCGGTATCCATAACCACGCAGCCAGACCGCAGGTGAGGACCGATGGCCTGCATCGTCGCCTCAATCGCCGCTACTGGCGTCGCCAGGATGACCAGGTCCGAATCCTCACAGGCTGAGATCAGGTTCCAACTGGTCCGATCGACCGCTCCCAGCTTCTTTGCCTTGGCGCTCACGCCCGGCTCCTTGTCGTGCCCCACTACTGCAGAGGCAACGCCAGACTCCCGCAGAGCCAGACCCATGGAACCGCCAACAAGTCCCAGACCCACTATTGTAATGCTCGGTTTTGGTGTGCTCACACTATTCTCCCTGGTACTGGATTATGGAGACAAGACAGCAGATCGGATGTCCAACGTCTAACTCCCAACCCGCCAAGTCCGGTCATTCAGTTCACGCCATCGGCCGCCTGCAGCGCTGCCAGTAGAGGATCCGCGCTGAGCAGGTCCGAGGAGTCCTCAGCCTGGCCAGGCGGGTCTTCGTGACGCCGGATCAGCGCCACCGTCCCTGACGAGCAGCCCGCCTGATGTGCCAGCTCGGCGCCAATGGCCGCGTGGTGTTTCTGCACAAAGAATGGCTGTTGCCAATGCCCACAGGAGTGGGACCCGTGGGAGCCTGGCGGCATGGGACCCCCTAGCCGTTCCAACAGACTGGGCCAGAGGGCGCGCATCAGAACCACCGCCACCCGATGCCACAGACGCAGCACCCCACCCTTTTCTCCCCGCCCAGTCTTGCCTGCATCGTGTAGCAGGGCCGCCGCTAGAAGATCTGGATCAGTATGCCCCCTCTCCTGCAGGGTGCGTAGCACATTGAGCCCATGGCGCCGGTCGTAACGTGGCATGGACCGGAACAGATTCAACGCCCCCGAAGGCAGGTAGCAACCCGCCAAGACATCACCTGTGTCGTCCCGACGAACCCAGGCGCCTGCCGCGCGGATGAACTGGCGAACACGATAAACAGCCGACACGCCCTA
>CBDUWJ010000457.1:0-2450 GCA_965370895.1 uncultured Anaerolineae bacterium
CCCGAGCAGTACCATTCCTCGTCCGAGGCCGACTCGGAGCGCAAGATAGCCCTCACCATCGCCGGGCACCGGCCCTTTTTCCATGCGCTGGGCCGCTTCATCCGGGTCGGTCCGCCACGTCGCCATATTACCTTCATCAAGGGCAATCACGACGTCAATCTGCACTGGCCTGGCGTGCAGGGTCGCATCCGCCAGGCGCTGGCCGCCACCAGCGGCCGGGCACAGTTGTTGACCTTTGAGGAGCGGTGCATCAGCCGCGAGGGCATCTATGTCGAGCACGGCAACCAGTACGCGGGGGTCGTGAATTACCTGCAGGACATGGAGGAACCCCATGACCACGACAAGCCGGGCCAGTTGGCTACTCCCCCCGGTTCCTGGTTTGTCATGGATGTCTTGAACGAGGTAGAGCGCGACAGGTATTGGATCGACGGCATCAAGCCCGTCACTGCCCTGATCTGGTATGCCCTGGCCTACGATTTTCCCTTCGCTGCCCGGGCCATCGCCACCCTGATCCGCGCTCTGCCCGGCATCCTCGACGAAATCGTGTTTGCCGTTGAAGAGACCCCCGCTGAAGAACTGGCCCGCCAACTGGAGGACCCCGAGCAAGTGGCGGACCTGGCGGCCCGCTACGAGGCCGACGAGGCCTTCCGCGCCCACTTTAACGCAGAGGTGGCCAGCGTCCTGTCACCAGCACCGGAGATCCCCGGCGAGCTTGCCTTCGCCCTGCCCGGCGTGCCCGACGCGGTAACCATGGGCGATCAGACCCGCCATCGGGTGCATTCTCTCTTGTACGAGATGGCCCAAGTGCGCGCCCTCGAGGAAAGGGTCACGCTGGTGACCTTTGGCCACAGCCACGATGCCAGCTTCGAGCCCCTGCCCGGCGGCGGTGTTTACATCAACAGCGGGACCTGGACCTGGCGCGCCGACCTCTCCGCAGCCGGCGCAAAGACGTGGCGGGATCTGTTCGAGCACCCGGAGTGGTTCGCCAACGACCGCTTGCTCAGCTACGTGCGCATCGACTATGACGACGCTGGCGCACCCATCGGCCAGTTGTTAGTGTACGAGCCCGCCCCTGACCACGAACCGAGAGAGGAGACGTCAGCGCGTTCACCCTCGCTCTGGAACCACTTCCTGGCCTGGCTCCGGGGGTTGTGGGCGCGCATCACAGGCGCTGCCTGACCGATCCGGCAGCAGCACATCCAGATTCAACACAAAGGAGAAATGATGGCTCACCCAAACCCATTCCTGTCCATAGACCAACAGATCGTCGGCGACACCTATACTGGCACCGAAACCATGGACAACCTGATCGTCCTCTGTGACGATTTTGGCTCGCGCTTCGGCGGCACCGAAGGCGAGCGCCAGGCCGCCGAGTTCTTCAAAGCCAAAATGGAGGAGTACGGCCTGAGCGACGTCCACCTCGAACCGGTTGACTACATCGGCTGGACCAGGGGTGAGGCCAGGCTGGAGATCATCAGCCCTATCCAAAAGGAGATCCCCTGTATCACCCTTCCCCACTCCCCGCCTGCCAACCTGGAAGGCGTCATCGTCGACATGGGCGACGGAGCCCCCAAGGACTTTGACCGGCGGGCAGACGAGATCCAGGGAAAGATCGTCATGACCACCAGTGTCGTCAATCCCAAGGGATCCAAGCGGTGGATCCATCGTGGGGAAAAGTATGGCCGCAGTCTCCTGGCCGGGGCAACCGGCTTTATCTTTGTCAACCACTACCCCGGCTATGGCCCGGCCACCGGTGGCATCGGCCACGATGGGGAAGGCCTGATCCCCGGCTTTTCTATCAGCCTGGAGGATGGCGCCCTGATCCAACGGATCGTGGCCCGCCAGGGAGAGGTTCGCATCCGACTGGTCACCACCGACCATTCTCAGCCCATGACTTCCTGGAACGTCATCGGTGACCTGCCCGGTAGCGGAGATCCAGACCAGGTTGTCATGCTGGGCTGTCACTATGACGGCCACGACATCTCCCAAGGAGCAGGAGACCCCGCTTCCGGCGCCGTGTCGGTGTTGGAGACAGCCCGCGTGTTGGCCCAATATGCCCCCACGCTGCCCTGCACAGTGCGCTTTGCCCTGTGGGGCGTCGAGGAGATCGGTCTGCTCGGCTCCAGAGAGTACGCCAAGATTCATGCCGGCGAGCTGTCGGAGATCCGCTTCTACCTGAATATGGACAGCGCCGGGACCAAGGCCAATAACAGGGACATTGTCCTGAATGAGTGGCCCGACCTGGAGGATACCTTTGACCTGTGGCGCGAGGAGATGGCCCTTGATTTTGCCGTGGGCCAGTCGGTCCATGCCTTTTCCGACCACTTTCCCTTCTTTATGGCTGGCGTACCCACTGGGGGCATACAGTCGGCACAACCATCATTGGAGGGACGCGGTTACGGCCATACCCGGTACGATACGGTCGACAAAGTGGACCTGGTGAGCCTGCG
>CBDUWJ010000458.1:0-2437 GCA_965370895.1 uncultured Anaerolineae bacterium
TCGGCAGCTTCCTGCGGGTGAAAAATCCCGGTGTCCACGCCATCGTGCACGATCTCGATTCGCTCCGGCCGCGCGCCATAGTCGTGGATCAGGATCTCGCGCATGGCCCCGCTGATGGTGATGATCCGGTCCGAGCGGCGCACGCTGGTGCGCTCCATCCAGCGCCCGCCAGCGGCGGCCAGCTTGAGCCAAGATCCCTCATAGTCGTCCAGGTACTCGAAAAGAAGGTCGGTCAGGTCGAGCACAGTGATGGCGCTGGGGCGCAATAGCTTGCCCAGCAGGGCGGCAAACCCGGCGGCCGTGTTGTGCGTCAGAATCAGGTCCGGTCCCAAACGCCAGGCATAGGCGGCAACACGCAGGATGTTGAGTGGATAGGCGACGGCATATTTGCGCATCTTGGCCGGATCCATGCGGCTGACTCCGGTCAGCGGCAGCACGCCCGCTGCACCAAGCTCGCGTTTTGCCTGGGCCTCGTCTACGCCGAAGGAGGCAGCCACGTACACCTCGTGGCCCCGCTCGGCCAACGAGCGGACGATGCTAGAGGTCCGGGGTGTGCCCCCGCCGCTGATAGGTACCAATTCCTCGAAAATGACAACGAGCGCTTTCATGCACCCAGCTCCTCGTAGACCTGTTCCATCTTGCGCACCTGAGCCCGCCAGCTATACTTATCCAGGACCTTTGCCCGTGCTGCATGGCCCAGCCGCCGCCGCAGTTCAGCATCGGCCAGCAAACGGAGCGTGGCGTCGACGAAGGCCTGGTCTACCTCGTCGGTCAGGAGGATCTCCTCGCCGTCGACAAAGTCCTGCCCTTCCGCGCCAATGCGGGTCGAGACCACCGGACGCGCATTGGCCGCGGCTTCCAGGATTTTCAGCCGGGTGCCCGATCCTGAGTCGAGGGGCACCAGCACGACATTGGAGGCCGACAGGTAGTCGCTCAGGTTGGGCCGCGCGCCGGCCCTGGCGTCCACAAAGCCGGTGAAGATCAACCCACCGGTACCGTATCCTTTGCTGCGCTCGAGGACATGTTCAGTCAATGCCTCGGCCCCCTGGCCGATGATGGCAAATCTGGCCCCCGGGTACTGCTCCCATACCGCCGGGGCGATCCGGTCGGCGATGTAGCCCACGGCGCGGACGTTGGGGATATAGTCCAGCTTGCCGACAAAGGTCAGCAGTGGCACGTCTGGGGCCAGGCCCAGCTTCTGGCGGGCTGCGGCTGCGCCCTCGGGCCGGTAGTCGAACAGATCGGGGTCTACGCCGTGTGGGATAAGGCTGAAACGCTCCGGCGGCACGCCATACAGGTCGATCATAAAGTCGCGGTCCACATCGGACAGGGCCACCACCCGGTCGGCGGACCGGCAGGCCCAGCCCTCGAGCCACTTGACGGATCTCAAGAGAGGGTTGGTATGGCCAAAGCGGACGAACTTTTGGTATTCGACGTTCTCCTGCATCAGGACCACCGGAACGCGCGCGCGATGCGCGATGCGTTTACGCAGCCAGAGGGCGGCCGGTGCCGTCCACAGGAGTTCGGCCTGGATGACGTCGGGCTGAAAGTCACGAGCAGCCTGCCATGCGGCCCGGTAGTAGAGCGGATTGAGCATCAGGCCTTTGTAGCCCAGTCGGTCCAGGGGCGATCCGCGGCAATAGCGGATTCTCAGGTTGCGACTGTCCAAGTCCGCCTCGCCTTGCTGCGAGTAGAGGGTGCAGAGCAGCGCCGAGACCTGGTTGGTCTCGGACAGGTATTGCAGTGTGTGATAGATGGCCGCGCTGCTGCCATGCACCGGCGGGAACACGTCACAGGGAGACAGAACCAGAACTTTGCGCATCACACTCTGAGCAACAAGCCTAACGAAAGGGGACTTTCGCTAGGCTGCCACGCCCTAGCCGACCAGCGACTTGACCGCCAGCTCCTGTTCCACCTGGTCAAAGCGATCGACGGCTGTCTGTTCCTTAACCCAGGCCAGCAGATCGTCAAGGCCCTCCTGGAGCAATATGCGCGGCTCAAAGCCGAGTAACCTGCGGGCCTTGGTCAGGTCGGCGTAGCAGTGACGGATGTCGCCAGCGCGGTATTGGTTCAGGATCTGGGCCTTGATCTGGCCAGAGGTCAAGTGTTGGGTCAGCATCTCGGCTACCTGGGCGATGGAGGTAGGGATCCCCGTGCCCAGATTGAAGACCTGATTGTCGGCTTCTGATCTATCCATGGCCAATAGCAAGCCCTGCACAATGTCGCTGACGTGGGTAAAGTCGCGGCTTTGCCGGCCATCTTCGTAGATGACCGCTGGCTGGCGGTTGAGCAACCGGCCGGAAAAGATGGCCATGACGCCGGTGTAGGGGTTGGACAGCGCCTGCCGGGGGCCATAGGTGTTGAAGAAGCGGAGCGCCACCGTCGGGATGCCGTAGGCCAACCCAGTGCTGAGGAACATCTCTTCGTGATCGCGTTT
>CBDUWJ010000459.1:0-2420 GCA_965370895.1 uncultured Anaerolineae bacterium
TGTGAGTAGAGCCCTGAGAGCCGAACAGCGCATCGAAGAGATCCTACGCTCGCGTCACCAGGTGACGCTGATGTTCCTCAAGTTCGCCCACCACGAGGCAACGGGTAGCGTCCTCCTGCTGATCGCCACGATTGTCGCCCTCGTCTGGGCCAACTCCCCCTGGGCCAGAAGCTACATTGGCCTCCTCCACCTGGAAGTCGTGCTGCGCGTGGGCCCCTACGAACTCGCCCTGTCGATGCACCAACTGATCAATGACGGCTTGATGGCCATTTTCTTCCTGGTTGTGGGTCTGGAGATCAAGCGCGAGATCAGGGTTGGCGAGTTATCGTCGGCCAGAAAGGCCATCCTGCCTGTGACAGCCGCCGTAGGCGGCATGCTCATCCCAGCCCTCATCTATCTGGCCCTCAACGCTGGCAAGGAAGGTATGAACGGCTGGGGAGTGCCCATGGCCACCGATATCGCCTTTGCCCTGGGCATTCTGGCTCTGCTGGGCAGCCGGGTTCCGCCGACGCTGAAGATAATCCTCACGGCGCTGGCAATCGCCGACGACATAGGGGCGGTCCTGGTCATCGCCCTCTTTTACACCGCCGAGATCCATTGGCCGGCCCTCGCGGTGGCCGCGCTGCTATTGCTGCTCATCTTCGTTGTCGGGCGGTCCGGCATCCGCCGGGTGGAGATAACTTTTCTGCTCGCTGTGGGCGTCTGGCTGGCGATACTGCTCTCGGGGGTGCACGCCACCGTGGCCGGCATCCTGGTGGCCCTGACGGTTCCCTGCGGGGCACGAATGGATCCCCAAAAGTTCCTGACCCTGGGGTACGCCAAGCTCGAGCTGCTCGAGGGGTCCGAGCTGACCGCCCACAGCATGGTTCATGACGAGGAGCAGTTTGAAACGATTGTCGAGCTGCACGAGGCAGCCCGCGACATGCGGCCCCCGGGACTGGTGCTGGAGGAGTATCTCCATCCCGTGCTCGTGTGGCTGGTCCTGCCGCTTTTCGCCCTGTTCAATGCCGGCGTGCGCTTCGACGCGGGTTTTGTCCAGTCGCTGACCCACCCCGTAGCCCTGGGCATCATCTTGGGCCTCGTGCTGGGTAAACAGATAGCGGTCACTCTCTTTAGCTGGCTGGCCGTCCGGAGCGGACGTGCCGATCTGCCGGAGGGCGTCACCTGGCGGCAGATTTACGGGGTGAGTTGGTTGGCCGGCATTGGCTTCACTATGTCGCTCTTCATTACGGACCTGGCCTTCAGCGATCCGGCCCTGATCCACGTCGCCAAAGCTGGTATCCTGGTCGCGTCGCTCATCGCCGGCACCGGCGGTTACTTTCTCCTGCGCTGGTGGCTGCCGCCCGAGGAGCCAGACTTGCCCATCGCGACTATTGCGTAGCCTGGGCTCTGCGTCGCAGGTGGATGACAGCAACGGCTCAATCCTCTGCACCCATGCGAACAGGCTAGGAGGGAAATCATGACCGAACAACCGGGCTACTACTACCATCCATCCATCTACTCGCCCCCACTGGGGCATCCGCAACTGGACGTTTATGTCTCCGGGCAGCCAGCAGACCGGTTCTTTGACACAAAGAGGGCCAGGTTCCACGTTGCCGAAGGTGAGACGATCCGCCTGCTCTCGGTGAGTCATCCCTGGTTGGCATGGCAGGGGCCAGACAGGTTCACTGTATGTGCCGGCCGCTTCTACCTCTACGCCCACGATGGCAGTGTCGTCGAGGGATTCTCACTGGGTGGAGATCTGGAAATCGTGCCCAGTGGCGACGTGACCACCTGCCATCTCACATCTCCGGCGCCCATCTTCAGTCTGCCTGCCGATCCAGACTCGCCCGAGGTCATCGTTGTCAGCGAGCTCGAAGACCTGGTGGCCGAGAGGCATGCGCAGTGGGGCACGGACGATGCGGGCTTTTCCAGGCGATTAGTGCAGGCCGACCCGTTTCTGCTTACCGTGACCGGACTGCTCGCCCTGAAGCATAGATTTGACCAGGTGCCAACTGCGGCGCGAACCCAGGCGAGCCGTACTGCCGCCAGAATAGTCAATCAGGCAATCCGTACCCTCGAAAAAACCGGTGATTGGCCGGCATCCGTTCCCACGCTGGCTGATCTCCTGTAGCCCGGATTCGAAGGGACCGATCTGCCTTGCTTGCCTGCAATGCAGGCTTCATTCCCAGGTGCGGAGCGGTGCACGACCGGACAGGACCGGCCCAGCCCGGCGGAGACCCTGTCACTCAAAGAGCCAGAGCAGCCATTCCGGGCACGGACAGATCTGACAGCTTTCTGAACCAAGTTTCGTATAGCGCGCATTCTCTGATCGTCATACTCACGCCACGATTTCCCGATATTTACAAACCTGTCCGGTCTCTGCGCCAGAATGAGAATTGCTGGACCCAGAGCGGGCCAACCGCATTTGTCATTCTGAG
>CBDUWJ010000460.1:0-2415 GCA_965370895.1 uncultured Anaerolineae bacterium
CCAACGTGACGAACGACCGCGCCTGCGGCTGGGGACATGGCTGGTCTCACAGGTTGTCGTTGCGCTGATCTACCTACCCTGGTTGCCCACGGCCGTGCGTCAGGTGACGACCTGGCCCAGCCCGGCCCAGAGCGCGGCCCTTTTCCCAGCCCTGGCGAACATGTGGCAGTGGCTGGTCTTTGGCCCCACCATTGAGACAGCGCAGGTGCTGGTCCCCCTGCTGCTGTCAGGGATGCTGGCCATTTACGGGGCATTGGCCCTGGGCGCGAGATGGCACAAGCAAGCTGTTCTGCCAAATAGATGGACTGCAGGATTGCTGTGCCTGTGGCTCGGCTTGCCCGTTCTGCTGATGTTCGCCCTGGGCCTGTACCGCCAAGCCTATCTGAAATTCCTGCTGGTCACCGCTCCTGCCGTGAGTCTGCTCCTGGCAAGTGGCCTCCAGACCACGCCTCACGCTTCACGTTTCACGGTTCGCGCAACACGCCTTGTGCAGCTCATAGTCGCCGTATCCATCCTGGCGGCCAGCGGCCTCGCCCTCAGAAACTACTACACCGACCCTGCCTATGCCCGCGACGACTACCGGGGTATCAGCGCCTACGTGGATGCGGTGGGTCGTCCGGGCGACGCGGTCCTGCTCAATGCGCCCGGGCAGCAGGAGGCATTCGGCTACTACTACGCTGACCGTGCGCAGCGGGGTGGGACCGGGATAGACGGCCAATTGCCGGTCTATCCACTGCCTGAGGGCCGTCCCCTGGATCCGCGAGCCACCGAGTCGACGCTGGCGGAGCTGGCCAAGCCTGGGAAGCGGGTGTTCGCCGTGCTGTGGGCCACAGACGAAAGCGATCCAGAGCGCTTTATCGAGGGCTGGTTGGACGATCACGCCTTCAAGGCCCTCGATTCGTGGTACGGCAACGTGCGCCTGGTCGTCTACGCCGTACCGGAGCAAGTGCCTTCCGCGCCAGACCGCGCGCTGGACATCCCCTTGAGGAACAGTGAAACAGGCGACGAGATCGTGCTGCTGGGCTACAGCCTGCTGGACGACCGCCTGGCGGCAGGCGACATCGCCCAAATCACCCTGTTCTGGCAGGCGAAGCGCACGCCCACACAACGCTACAAGGTCTTTCTGCACGTGCTGGACCAGGACAACCAGATCGTCGGCCAACGGGACGCCGAGCCAGGGGGTGGGGCGCGGCTGACCACACTCTGGGCGCCGGGCGAGGTTGTGCCGGACAACCATGGCCTGCCGGTCCATCCCGCGACGCCTCCGGGTGAGTACCGCGTCGAGGTGGGGATGTACAACCCCGAAACGGGCAGGCGGCTGACCGCGCCCGATGCCACGACCGAGGTTTGGCTCGAATCACTTACCGTGGAGCGCCCGTTGTCCCCGGCGCCCGTTGCAGCTCTGGGCATGCAACACGCCGCAGATGCCAACTTTGGCGAGTTGACCTTGCTGGGCTATGACGCACACAAGATGGGTTTCGCCCACCAACCTGAGGTGCGGCTGAAACCGGGGGACGTACTGCATGTCAACCTGTACTGGCGGGCCGAGGTGCGACCTGGCGGTGACTGGCAGGTAGCCCTGGCTCTGCTTGACTCCGGCGATAGAAAGTGGGTGAGTTTCACTGGAGAACCGGTGGCAGGCCATCCCGCCAGCAGGTGGCAGGCGGGGGATGTGTGGCGCGGACAGTTCAACCTGGCCGTGCCCGGCAACACCCCAACGGGGCAATACCGAATACGCGTGCAGCCCCTGGGTCCCGATGGCTCATCGCCAGGTTCATTCCTCTCCGAGGCCTTTCGTGTAGGGCCATAGGGCATCGTCACACGGAGGGTGTCGCCGTGGGTGAGGGCACGGGCACGACGATGATCAACTTCTGACCAATGAAGATCAGGTCAGGATCGGTCAGGGCGTTGGCCTCCACGATCGCTTGGACCGTGGTGCCATATTGCCGGGCGATGCTGGTCAAGTTCTCGCCGCGATCGACTGTGTGGGTGATGATTTCGGTGGCAGGAGTAACTGTTGGAGGGGTCTGTGTCGTGGGCAGTGGCTGAGGAGACGCTTCCGGCGTGCCAGTCGCGCCCAGAGGAGCCGGAGCTGTGATTCTGCTGGTGGCCGTTGGCACAGGAGGCCTGGTCGCAAAAGGCGTACTGGTGGACAGGACGATCCGGGCGACGGGGACTGCTCGAATGCTCTCAAAGGTGGGCAGTGGCGTTCTGTTGGACAGGGGAGTGGCAGACTGCCGCGATGTCGACGGCAGGAGTGCGAGGCCAATCACGACATAGCACAGCATCGCCAGGATGATGAGAAGCTGCAAATCTCGCCATTTCATGGTCCCTAACCTGTAGCTCGATTCCCGTTTCGTATTGTGTTCATCGGGCAGGATTATACCACGTCCCGATCGGTAACGCAACCGGAAG
>CBDUWJ010000461.1:0-2415 GCA_965370895.1 uncultured Anaerolineae bacterium
GCCACCGCCAGGGCCTTTGCCGGGAATCCGTCGATCGTCCTTGCGGATGAACCCACCGGTAACCTGGATACCAAGAACAGCGACGCCATTGTCGAGCTAATCGAAGAGCTCCACGCTACCGGGGCCACGATCGTCGTGATCACGCACAATCGCGAGATCGCCGAGAGTTTCCCCCGAGTCGTCGGGCTGCGCGACGGCCAGATTGAATACGACACGACCATGCAGGAGGTGGTGTGATGGCCTCGACTTTGCAGCCGAGTAAACTCCATTTCACCGACCTGGTACGCACCGCCACCATCGGGATACGGACCCGCAAGCAGCGCGCTGCGCTTTCGGCCCTCGGGATCATGATCGGCATCGCGGCAATGGTCGCGGTATTGGGACTTTCCCAGTCGTCCAAGTCGGAACTGCTCGCCCAACTCGAGCGCCTCGGCACCAATCTGATCCGGGTGGAACCCGATGCAGGACTGGGACGTGGTTCTGGAACCCTCCCCGCCGATGCGACCGGCATGATCGCTCGCATCGGTCCGATCGAGTCGACCAGCATGCTCAGCGCCGTCGGTGCCCATGTATACAAGAACGACCTCATCCCCACAGGTCGAACCGGAGGAATTTCGGTTCAGGCCGTCGACCAGGTACTGCTCGACGTGCTCGGAGGGTCGGTGGCCGACGGCGTGTGGTTCGACAACGCCAGGGCATCCTATCCAAACGTCGTTCTGGGATCGGTCGCCGCCGAACGTCTCGGCGTTCGCGAGATCAGCGGCACCCAGCAGGTCTGGCTGGGCGATCGATGGTTCACTGTCATTGGCATGCTCAACACCTTCGAGCTGGCCCCCGATCTCGACCGCTCAGCCCTTATCGGGCATACTGCGGCCGAGACCTATCTCAACCACGAAAATCTGCCCAGCCGGGTGCTGGTGCGGGTCGATCCGGCCAAGATCGACCAGGTGCTGACGGTCCTGGCGGCCACGGCCAATCCCGAGTTTCCCGAAGAAGTTTTGGTGGACAAACCGTCGGATGCCCTGGAAGCGCAGGAAGCGGCCGACGATGCCTTCACTGCGCTCCTGCTAGGGTTGGGGGCGGTATCGCTCATCGTTGGAGGCGTGGGCATCGCCAACATCATGGTAATCTCTGTCCTTGAACGCCGGGGCGAAATCGGGCTCCGTCGAGCGCTTGGAGCAACCAGACGCCACATCGCCAGCCAATTCCTCGGCGAGGCTGTGTTGCTGGGCGCCATGGGAGGTACCGGCGGCATCATCCTGGGTGTCGCCGTTACCGCTATCTATGCCAACATCAAAGGCTGGGCGACTCTCGTGCCGCCCATCGCCATAATCGGCGGCATCACCGCCGCGGTGCTCATCGGAGGCATCGCCGGCCTCTACCCGGCCGCCAGAGCCGCTCGTCTGTCGCCCACCGAAGCGCTCCGGACCACGTAGTGACACCTGGACGGAAGCCAGCCTGACTCGCAGGCAGCCCGTGAGAGAATTGCACCAGATCTCAACCTGCTCTGCACCAAATCTCAACATCTTTATCGTAGTATATAGGCATGGTAGCCTCAAGCGGGGCGGTGTCCTGAGCCTGTCGAAGGGCAGATCCGCAAATGGATGCAAGGGGGGTAGGTATGAAAACATTCTGGAGAATTGTAGGGATCGGCGTGCTGGTCGCGGTCTTGGCGTCAATGACAGTGGGCATTGTTAGTGCCAAGGACTGGCCACTCAAGGGAACCACTGATAAGGTCGACAGCAGCGACTCAGTAAAGCGGGAAAAAGATGGCGAAAAGTCATCTGAGCGAAGCAAAGGAATCTGGGGCGCCTGGAGCAAGTTGCTCATCGAGGTGGCCGCCGAGGAACCGGGCATGTCCACAAGGGAATTGTGGACGGAACTCAGGGCTGGCGCGACCATCGCCGGCCTCGCGGATGCGCAGGGCGTGGATCAGCAGGCCCTCTTCGACGCCTACATCGTCCGGCTCACCGAGTGGCTGGAACAGGCCGTGGAGAAAGGTGCCATTTCCCAGGCTGATGCTGACGGGACGCTGGACAAGATGCAAAGCTGGGGTGTGAACATCCTGAGTAAGGACTGGACCGATGCCAGTGAGAAGAACAAAGGCAAGCCGGACGGAAAGAGTGCCTGGCACGAACCGCTCATCAAGGTAGCTTCTGAGGAATTGGGCATGTCTACAAAGGAGCCGTATGCTGAACTCAAGGCCGGCGCGACCATCGCCGACCTCGCCGAGGCGCAGGGCGTGGATCAGCAAGCCCTCTTCGATGCCTACATCGTCCGGCTCACCGAGTGGCTGGAACAGGCCGTGGAGAAAGGCGCCATGTCCCAGTCTGATGCTGACGCGATGCTGACCAAGATGCAAAGCCTTGGGGTAGACATTCTGAACAAGTGATAGGAGCAGGTAGAATACCGCTT
>CBDUWJ010000462.1:0-2409 GCA_965370895.1 uncultured Anaerolineae bacterium
TACATCGAGGACCGGGCGATGCCTGACGATCTGGTGATCATGAACCAGCCCGCCATGTGGCCCTTTGTGAGCTACTACTCTCAGAGGGACCTGGCGGTCGCCTATGTGCCTGCAACTGCCCATCCGCTTTCGCAGGAGACAGTGCACCAGCCAATGAGACCGTTGGTGGGCGGACGGTCCCGCGTCTGGCTGGGGCCTATCGGGGCCTGGACGGCCGATCCCGAGTCTGTCGTGGAGGAATGGCTAGCAGCCCATGCTTACCAGGCATACAAAGAATGGTTCCCCGGCAGTGGCTCGGCGGCTCTCTACTTCACCGCGAACTCGCTTCAGCCGTTGGCCGTCGACCCAGTGACAGATTGGGAGGGCCGTGTCCGCTTGCTATCTGCTCGCAGTTCGTCGCTAGCTGTGCTCCCAGGTGATGCAGTGCGTTTATCCTTCGCCTGGCAGGCAAGCCAGAGGATCGACTCGTCTCACCTTGTCTCCCT
This sequence comes from uncultured Anaerolineae bacterium, assembly GCA_965370895.1. Lineage (GTDB taxonomy): Bacteria > Chloroflexota > Anaerolineae > JAAYZQ01 > JAAYZQ01 > CBDUWJ01. The sequence continues at coordinate 486 of CBDUWJ010000462.1, forward strand.
GTTTCTGGTGGATGAGATGGGACAGGTTTGGGCGGAGCGTCAAAGCGAGCCCTGCAGTGGCTGGTGTCCGACCGATACCTGGGAACCAGGTGCGATCCTCCAGGACCGGCACGCGCTGTTGATCCCGCCGGGCACGCCTCCCGGCTCCTACCGCTTGCAGGTGGCCTGGTACGCATCTGCTGAGGGACGGGAGCTGGCGGCTGCTGCAGGGGGGCAGCGAGTTGACTTGGGTGAAGTGCAGGTGATCCGGGACTCGTCACTGGCAGACCGTGTGCTCCCAGGCCCGGTGATCCAGCACCCTTTGCAGGTCGAATTCGGGGAGGAGATCTCCCTATTGGGGTTCGACTTGGACTCGCGACCCGCCCGGGGGCCACTCCGTCCCGCACTCGTTCAGGCAGAGATACCTGTCGGCGAAACTGTGGTGATTGACCTGCATTGGCGGGCGCGGACTCAGCCCGTGGACAACTACACCTTGCGCCTGGAACTGGTGGGGTCTGAGGGCCACGCGGTGGCGAGCTGGGATGATCTGCCATCTGGCGGCTCTCTACCCACCAGCGACTGGCAGACGGACGAGTACCTGCGGGGTCTGCACCGGCTGGGCTTGCCGCCCCACGTTGTCCCTGGCCAGTACCAACTCCGACTGAAGCTCTTGGACGCGGACGGGCAGCCGCTGCCGGTAAGCGGCTACCGTTCCCACCAGGCACTTGGCGGATTGATCCGCTGGCAGGCTGCGCTGGGGGCTGAAGCTCTGGAATTGGCCACGCTGCGAGTCACCGAGCCAGAGGAGCGGCCCCACAATCTGGATGTGCCACCCATCGGCCGCCCCCTGCACGTGCAACTGGACCAGCAGGTGGAGTTGCTGGGCTATGATCTCGCGACCGACTCGGCGATGCCCGGCGGCCAAGTCGAATTGACTCTCTTTTGGCGGGGAGGTGGCGCTACCGACCAGCCCTACAAGGTGTTTGCCCACTTGAGCGACGGTCGTCTCCCGTTGGCCCAGCACGATGGGCCGCCGGGCGATGGTTGTTGTCCAACCGACACCTGGGTCAAGGGTGAGGTAGTGGTGGACCGGCACGTCATTCCCCTGGCTGTTGATCTGCTGCCTGGCACCTACCAACTGACGGCCGGGATGTACTACGAACCCAGCTTGCAGCGGCTGCCCGTCCTCGATACCCAGGGCCGCCAACTGGATGAGCATCAGATCTTTCTCACTGACATCGTGGTCCGGCCCAGCCCGCCGCCCACGCCCACGCCCGTTCGGCCTCATTGGACACACCGGGTGTATTTGCCATTGGTGGAGGTCAGTTGGTGAGTGAATGGGTAGGCGTACATGCTGGATCGCAGGGACCAGGGAGCAGGCAAAGGCGCGCAAGCGGATTCTGGTTGTTTCTTTTCCTTACGGCTGTCTATCTGCTCAGATAGAGTGGTGGCTTTTGCTCCAGCGAAGAGGTGTCGGCGGTGGCCATGACGGGGAGTCTGGTCAAGCATGGCCGGGTCACCGCCGACCAAGTCCGGTGGTCTCAGAACTGGACGCCCAGCTAGGGACGCTTTGGACTTGATGGGCACCTCAACTCCAAGAAGGGGGTGGGCGTGGCCTTGCCGGGTGCGCCCTTCTTACTAGCTGGCCTCATAATTGGACCCGATCAGTATCTGCCGGAGGTCAGGACGATCCGGGCACTGACGCTGGTAAACGTGCTGGTTACGGCTCTGACTGGCTGGCTGGTGTACTCTTGCGTCCGATTGCTGGGCTACTGGTCAGTCGTGGCAGTGCTTGCCGCTCTGGGTCATGGTTTGGGAACCACGGCCTGGCCGCACGGCAAGTACTTTTTCACCGAACCACTGACCGCTCTTGGCTGGATGGTTGGTCTGTGGGGACTGCTGGCCTGCAGACAGGCCAGGTGCGCCATGCTGCATCGGCCGGCGC
>CBDUWJ010000463.1:0-2401 GCA_965370895.1 uncultured Anaerolineae bacterium
CCTACCACGGTCACGTTAGTCGCCTGCAGTCCCTTTTGGCCCTGCTCGACGTTAAACTCGACCTTCTGCCCCTCCTCCAGATTGCGGAAGCCGTCGCCCTGGATTGCAGAGAAGTGGACAAAGACATCGCTGCCTTCTTCCCTCTCGATGAACCCATAACCCTTGCTTCCATTGAACCACTTGACCGTTCCAGTTTCTCTTTCAGACATGTTCCTACCTTTCATTTTTTCTGCTAGGAGGAAGGTGCGGCTGGGCGTCGCACAAAACAGCGCCCAGACTTGTAAGCCTGGGCGCTCAACCTACTGTGATCGAACCAGATCCTTACTTCATCCTGCGCCAGTATACTACCACCTTTCCCCAGCTTTGTCAAATCGCCGCAGGGCTGTCGCGTAAGCACGCTGGATGTGATGGCCGTGCATGTTCCCTGCACCAGGGCTGGCAGTCCCCCAACGGGACACAGTGCCGCGACCGGCGGTCCTGGGCTCTCCCGCACATTGCCCGCCATGCTCCTATCGTTCCGGCGTGAACCTCTTCATGCTACCAGGCGCCCTGCAGCCAGCAAGCGCACTGGACCTGACAGGGCGCCAAGATGGCGTCGCAGAACCTGTCAGGTCTGCTGGTCGGGCCAGCTAGGCGACCAGCCCGGCGCGCACGCCGTCCAGCGTCGCGCGGGCGTCGGGCACAAAGCCCAAGAAGCCTTCGAGCGTATCACAGGCATAGTCGGCGCAGTGGGCGCAGTTGGCCACGCCCCGCTCCATGGCACAGGCGCGGATCTCGCACTCGTGCCAGTGAGCGCACTTGAACCCGGCAGCCGTCACGCAACCATCACATTTCACGCCGTCCACGGTTATGTCCGGGGAGTTGTACTCCTCGCGCCATTGCGCCGCCACTCGCTCCAGCGCCGCCTGGTCGTTCGCCTGGGTGGCGACGTAGGCCGGGCAGCCGGTGCATACCAATCCACAGTAGCCAATCATCTTGTCCATGGGTGTTGCTCCTTTCTACGGTCTGGATCAGACTTCCGATGTCTTTCAGGAGACATCGGAAGTCTTGGGCCGGTCCGTACCCGGGCTATTTGAGCGGGATGTAGAGGTCGAACGTTGAGTTCGGGTTCTGGGGATCAAAGTGCCTGTCATATAGCTCAAAGTCCGGACCGCCTGTTGTTTGGTGCCCCGACTGGGGCAGCCAGGTCTTGTAGGCATGGGTGAAGGTCTCGCCGATGGCTGGCAGCGTCGTGCTGAATACTGCGTAAGCCCCTGCGGGGATCTCCCACCGGACCATGCCCTCGGGGATGTCCTCCACGGCGCTCACTTCGTACCCGGCGACATAATCGAACTCGCCGCTGGCCTGGTCCAGGTTGCCGGAGATGCCGTAGGCCACATCAGGTTTGGTGATGTTTTTGATCTCGGGCACGCGTGGCATCAGGGCCTGCCACACCTGGGGGATCTCGTTCTGCTCGTTTTTGCCACGGTACTTGATGCCGACGACGGTGAATGCCTCTCTGTTGACGATCTTGGGTTCCATTGCTGACCTCCTTTTCCCACTAGTCTTTTTACCGGTACATTTGTGATGGGAATTGAACCCGCTTGCGGCGGGTCGGGTCTGTAGACAGTCTGTCAGTACTGGACCACGCCCGGCAGTCGCCTGGCCGTGGCCACCGAGAAGGCGGCCTCCTTGGGCAAGGGGGCGATGCCATCAAAGCCCTTGCGTTCGACGAACTCGAGCAGCATTGCCCGTAACTCTTCCGGCTCCCGCGCGGCCAGGGCCTCGAGTGTATCCACGCCGGCGTCGTGGTACAGGCGGGCGCGGATGCCCTGAATCCCCGGGACCCGAGCCAGGTCGGAAAGCTTGGTGTACCCTGTGTTCGCTAGAAGGGATAGCCCCTGGCCCCCTGGAGGCCCTTGAGCACCGCGATCTCGCCGCAGTGGGCGTTGACGTGCCAGGCGACAAACATCTCCACCATCTGGCCCAGGACGAGCTCCCCGTACGGCGTTTCGATCTTGCGATCCAGATCGTCGGGTGTCAGGGAAGCCAGCCAGGTCTGGGTAGCCTCGGCAACCGCCCCGGCGTATTCGTGCAACGCCGGCAGGTCCACGCGAGCGGCCCGCATGATGACGGCCATGTCCTCCTCGCCCTCCGGCGCCGAAGCGAGGAGCACTTTGTCCTGCCAGCCGGCGGTCTGGCTCAGGGGCGCCTGCCCCAGGCCCCAACCATGCACGATCTGGTCCGTGCTGTCGATCGTGTGCCAGTAGAGGGCGCCGGCTGGGTTGGCCGTGCCCGGCGGCGGCCAATCGGCCTGCTCCTGGGTCATATCGGCCGTGACCGAGCCCAGGATCTCAAAGGCGTTCTTGACTGAATACTGAAGTAACTCCACGCTATCCATAATCCTTCCTCCTGTCTTCAT
>CBDUWJ010000464.1:0-2393 GCA_965370895.1 uncultured Anaerolineae bacterium
ACGTTCTGGTGGCTCAGGTCACTGACCTGCTCAATGAATGTCAGATCGGGTTCCATCACGCTGGCTCCTCGTTTTTACAGATACGCTTCTACCATCGACAGGATCTGCTGGTGCGTCAGATTGCGCACCTGGCACGCCTTGTTGGGACAGACCATCGGACATGCCCCGCATCCCTGGCACAGAGCCGTGTTGACCACGGCGATGTGCTGCCAATCGTGCATCACCCGGGCGTCGTAGGGACAGGACGGGATGCACAGCCCGCAGCCGGAGCAGAGTTCTGGATCCACGTAGGCGATCGTCGGTTCCTGGACCATCTGGCGCTGGGAAAAGAGACGTAGTACCTTGGCCGCCGCGCCGCTGGCCTGCGCCACCGTTTCGGGGATGTCCTTTGGGAACTGGGCCGCCCCAGCCAAAAAGACGCCCGCTGTCAGGCTCTCCACCGGGCGGAGCTTGGGATGCGCTTCGCTCAAAAAGCCGTTCTCGTCGACACCGATTCGCAGCAGTTGGCTCAACTCCTGGGCGCCGGCGCGCGGCACGGTGGCCGTAGCCAGCACAACCAGATCAGCTTCCACCTCCAGAGCCAGGTTGGTCAACGTGTCCACCCCCCACACCGTCACCCGGCCGTTTGGAGATTGAGCGCTGGAGATCGGCCCTTCGGCGGTGTTTCCTTCGGCTACGTTCAGAGCAGGCGCTGCCGGCTCCTGGAAAACCTTGGAGGCTTTACCCCGCAAATAGAGCACGCCGTAATCCTCCATCGCCTGTTGGACGAACTCCTCGTAGCCCTTACCCTGGCTGCGGATGTCGATGTAAAAGACCGTAGCCTGGCCATCGGGCACCTGTTGTTTGTACAGCATCGTTTGTTTGGCCACGTACATGCAGCACACTTTGGAGCAGTAGGGCATGTGCAGTTCAGGGTCACGTGAGCCGGCGCATTGCACCCAGACCACTTCTCGCGGCACTGTGCCGTCGGAAGGACGGCGGATCTGGCCATTGGTGGGCCCGTCCGACCGGAGCATCTCCTCGAACTGCAACCCGTCTATCACGTCGAGATAGCGTCCGCCGCCGTACTCCCCCAGACGTTCCTGGCTGTACAGGTCATAGCCGGTAGCAACGACGATGGCTCCGATATCGAAAGAATAGGGTACCATGCGAACCGCCAGTTCGTCGTTGGTGCGCTGTTCTACTTTGATAACGAAATTGCCGACATAGCCCCCCACCTCCACCAGCTCGGCGCTGGTGAGCACCTGGATGTTGGGGTGGGTCCCAACAGCGTCGATCTTGCCCTGGAGCAGGTCAGGTGCAGCGTTGAAGTTCAGGTACAAGCCCGACAGTTCCGCCATGCGCCCGCCCAAATGACCTGCCTTTTCCACCAGCACAGTCGGATAGCCCGCGCCGGCCAGGTCTAGGGCTGCCTGCATCCCAGCGATCCCGCCGCCGATGACCAGCCCCCGTTTGACCAGGGGCAGGTGAAAGGGCGTCAACGACTGGTTATAGTGGGCCTTGGCGACGAGGGTGCGGATCGTCTCGATGGCCTTGTTGGTTGCTGCTTCGCGGTTCTCCTCGTGGACCCAGGACGATTGCTCTCGAATGTTGGCGCTTTCAACCTGATAGGGATTGAGCCCGACGGCCTCGGCTGTCCTGCGGAAGGTGGTCTCGTGCATGGACGGTGAGCAGGCGGCGACGATTACAGAGTCCAGCCGGTCCTTGCGGACATGATCCCGGATGAGTTGTTGCCCGGGGTCGGAGCACATGTACTTGTAGTCCACCGCGTAGACGACCTCGGGGAACTTTTTGATCTCCTCGACCACCTGCTCCACGTCTACCGTACCAGCAATGTTAGTCCCACAATGGCAGACAAAGATTCCGATACGCTTCATACGCCTACCTTGCTATCGTTGGCGGACTCGTGAGTTCGGTTACTGTCATTCTCGTCCTCTCTGTGCCGGGTCCGTTGGGACCACCAGAAAGTGACGCCCACTGCAAAGAGCAGCATGGCGATTGGCAGAGTCAGCAACGAACAGGTTTCCTGGCTTGACAAGCCCGTCAGAGGCCCTGTTTCCTTCGGGATCGTGCCTGTCCCAGGGAAAGGCATAGCCGCCATCTACTCCGCTGAGATCCGGTTCGCAATTCCATCTCCCCGTAAGGGCAGCTTCAGAAAGAGGAAGGGCAACAACAATGCTACCGCCAAGGCCAGCCCCACCTCGCAGGCCAGCAAGAGCAGCAGGAGCCGCTTTCTTACCTCTCCGGTATCAACTTTTCCGACCCTCGTCCAGCAGGGCTCCGCCCAACGACCCGGAGCGCTGCCCCTGCTGGATATCCACGCAGTCGCCTTGCGGGATACCTGACCGGCCGCTGTTCGTCTTCCTGCATCTCCCCGTCGGACATTGGTCACC
>CBDUWJ010000465.1:0-2371 GCA_965370895.1 uncultured Anaerolineae bacterium
CCAACCCGCTGCCTGCTGGCGCGTGTTTCGCGCCATTATACCACAGCATCGGCAATTGGGAAAACCGTCCGTATCCATTTGCCATGACTGCTGTAGCGTGGTATAATCCCCGATTGGGTCCGACAACGCGGTCAGACGGGCACGGTCCACTCTCACCCACAATGCGGACCTGGTCACTTTTCGGACCCGGTCGGATTGAGGGCAAGATGAATGTCATGGAGTTCCGACGGAACTCCCGGGCAAGTGCAGCCTGTCGGCCCCAGGAGACAGAGGGCAACTACGCTAGATAGTGAGTAGGAGGAGAGTCGTGTTACAGTTTCAGCCTTATGTGCAGATTATTCAGATCCTCATCTCGATTGCTTTAGTCACTGTGATCCTGGCCCAGTCCAAGGGCGCCGGGGGCCTGGGTGGCATTTTCGGTGGCGACTCGACCATCTACCGCACCCGCCGAGGCGTGGAAAAAACCCTATTCAACGTGACGGTTGGCTTGGCTCTGGCGTTCTTTGCCATTTCTATTGTCAGCGTTCTCATCGCTTGACGGGCACCCAGACCGCGTACCTGATCGCACCCTTTGCAGATGACTGGTCCTGGGTAGGAGAGAGAGCGTGACCCGTCACATTGCGTGGCAGGCAGCCCTGGCACTTCTGGGCATTGCTTTGGTCTTTGTCATCCTCTTTCAATTGGCCTCCGGTCAGATGCCCCCGGTGACCGTGGAGGTTCCGGCTGCCGGGGGCACCTACGTCGAAGGTGTTCTCGGGCATTTCAGTCTCATCAACCCAATCCTGGCCCCGACCATCGTCCAGGCCAATCCGGCCGACCAGGATCTGAGCGCCCTGGTATTTGATGGGCTAACCACGTTGGATGCAACGGGGGTGGTATCCCCCTCCTTGGCCCTAGACTGGGAGGTCTCGGAAGACGGCACCGTCTACGAGTTCCATCTGCGCCAAGACGTGACCTGGCATGATGGAGCCCCCTTCACCGCCGCTGATGTGGCCTTCACCGTGCAAGCCATGCAGGACCCCAGCTACCAGGGCGATCCAGCATTGCGCGAGCTGTGGCGCACCGTATTCGTGGACCAGTTGGACGATTATACCATCCTCTTTACCCTGCAGGAGCCTTTCCCCTCCTTTCTCCTCTATACGAGCATAGGCATACTACCTGCTCACCTACTCGGCGATGTACCTGCTGCCGATCTGCCATGGCACGACTTTTCGACAGAGCACCCGGTGGGGACTGGGCGGCTTATGGTCGAAAGCGTGGCCGCCGCTCAGGTGGTCTTGGCAGCCAATCCAAACTTCTGGGGACCCAAGACGCACCTGGACAGAGTTGCTTTTTGGTTCTATGGGGACTGGAATGGCCTGCTGGCGGACTATGGGCGAGGAGAGATCCACGGCTTCCATCCCCCCAAGCCACAGGACATGGCTACGCTGGCCGAGCTGCCAAACCTTCAACTCTATTCTGCCCAATTGGCCGGTTACGGCGCAGTCTACCTGAACCTGAAGCGCGAGTCCGTGCCCTTCTTCCAAGTGAAAGAGGTGCGTCAGGCGCTGCTCTACGCTCTGGATCGACAGCTATTGATTGACGAGGTCTTGGGCGGACAGGGATTGATTGCCGATAGCCCTATCCTGCCTACTACTTGGGCTTATGACGCCTCCGTGCGACGCTACCAATACGATCCTGAGCGGGCCATTGGGCTACTGGATGCAAGTGGCTGGCTGGATTCCGACGCTGACCGCATCCGCGACAAGGATGGCGTGGAACTGGCCTTCACCCTGTTGACCAGTGACGATCCGACCATGGTTCAAATGGCGGAGGAGCTCGCTCGCCAGTGGCGCGCGGTCGGCGTGAACCTGAAGATCCGAACGGTGAGCTCTGAGACCGTCACTCATTTTGTCCATACTGGGAACTTTGACGCGACGCTAATCGACATCGGCCTGAGTCCCGATGTCGATCCTTACCCACTGTGGCACTCCACGCAAGCAGAGTCGGGCCAGAACTTTTCCGGCTTTGCCAACGAGGATGCAGATCTGGTAATGGAGGAGAGCCGGTTCACTACCGACCCAGAACAGCGGCTCCAACTGTATCACCGCTTCCAACAGATTTTTGCTGAGGAGGTGCCTTCCTTGCTGCTATACCATCCTATCTACGCCTACGCTGCCGATGCCCAGGTTCGGGGGCTGCAGCTTTCGCCTATGTTGCACAGCAGTGATCGCTTTCGCAACATCAAGGATTGGTCCATCGAGACCAAGAGGATTGAGGTTAGCGAATAGGGGCACCTTGACAAGCAGGAAGATCAGTGGTAAAGTGTGAGCGTATGCCGAAGTGGCGGAACAGGCAGACGCGCTGCGTTCAGGGCGCAGTGGGCTTTATG
>CBDUWJ010000466.1:0-2359 GCA_965370895.1 uncultured Anaerolineae bacterium
TTCATCAAGCGGGTGCGAAAGCTGTCACCGTAGCTTTTCATCTCCTTCCATGCGTGTTCGTGGGCTATCACCGTCGCCGTAGGGAAGTACTGATTGCCGATGACGTGGGCGCGATGGTGATCGGTGTTGATGATGTAGATGATCTTCTCGTCGGTCCTCCTCTGGATCTCGCTCAGCCAGAAGCGGGCATCGTTGGGCAGCATCGGCGTATCGATCAGGATGACACCTTCGCCCGTGATGATGAATGCCACATTAGCGCCGTGGAACTCGGTTTCAATAAAGATGTTGGGTGCAATTTCACGGATCATATACGTCTCCCGTAGATGCTTCGCATTTCACGCTTCACGCCTCACGTCCAACGAATCAGCCAGGGACCGAAAGGTCCTGTCCAGAGCTTCCGCCACCCGGTCGCCCTGCGGACCGCCGCCCTGGGCAAAGTTGGGCCGTCCGCCGCCCCGCCCGCCAATCACCTCGCATGCTTGGCGCACGAGCGTTCCCATGTGCACGTCCAGATCGTCGGAGCAGGCGAAGGTGAAGTAGCTCTTTTCCCCACCCTGCCCTTCAGTCGCCAATAGGGCCGCCGTGAAGGCATGAGTAATCAGTCGCTGAGCCAGATGTTTGAGATCGTCGAGGGCACGCCCACGAAAGTGTGCACTCACGACCCGGGCAGGTCCAAGAAGCCTGGCTTGGTGCCAGAGCGCAGATGCCTCAGCATCCAGCAAGGCATCCCGGGTGCGACGCAACTCACGGCGCGTCTCTCTCAGGTCATCGGCAAGACGGTGGACCGTGCCAGCCAGTTCCCAATGGCCAATGGTAAACTCCTGGGCCAACTCCATCACCATGGCGTTCTTTGCCCCATAGTCGGCCAGGGCACGACCCCCACACAGGAACTCGACGCGGGTCTCTGTGCCGCGCCGTTCGCTGCGGGTGATTTTGATCAGGCCCACTTCACCAGTTGCATGAACGTGGGTCCCACCACAGGCAGAGCAATCAGAACCGGGGATCTCGACCACGCGCACCGGACCTTTGTGGGCCACCGGCTTGCGGAGCTGTAGGCTGGGCACCTGTTCGTCGGCCACGAATCGAGCGACGGTGCGCCGGTTCTCGAAGACGATACTGTTCGCCAGTAGCTCCACCTTTGACAGATCATCCATCGAGAGGGGCGCGCGATCCAGATCGATCGTTGAATAGTCGTCGGACAGGTGAAAGCCCACCGTGTTGGCCCCCAATTGCTCCACAGAGGCTGCCGATAGGATGTGCTGGCCCGTGTGTTGCTGCATCAGGTCGAAGCGGCGCTCCCAATCAATCTGCCCCTCGACTCGGACCCCGCCCCTCCCAGGGGCGACCTTCGCGACCTCGCTAGCGTCCGTGTTTCCTTCGCCCCCATGAGCTGTGAGCGATTCGGCAAGCACATGAAGCACTGCACCATCAGTCTCTCGCTCGACCACGTCCACCACCCGGACGCCGTTCAGTTGACCAACGTCGTGGGGTTGGCCGCCGCCGGTTGGGTAGAAGGCCGAGCGATCCAACACTACGGCCGGATGCCCTTTCCAGCGAAGACGCTCCACCACCTGGGCGGCAAACGTCTGAAGGTAGGGATCGGCGTAATACAGCCGCTCGGTCATGGATTATGCCACGCCCAGGAGAGGCAGCAGGCTATAGATCAGCCAGCCCGCCAGCACGAGAAAGACAACCATCGTCAGCAGCTTGATGGCTGCTGTGCGGTCCGTGATAAAGCTGCCCAATTGCTCCGACGAAGTGCCAAAATAGGCCAGCACAAAGACGACCACCAATGGCACGATATAGGCCAAGTTGTAGAGAAGCAGGTATAGGTGGGCATTGGACTGCATCTCTGGCACGTCGTGGATAAGAAAGACTATTCCAATGTAGATGGGACTGGTGCAGGTGAGCTGGATGAGGGACACGATGGCTCCCACGCCAAAGGCGACCAGGTAGAAGGCTCGCATTTGAGAGCCCTCACGGATAGCCCTGTTGACACGCCGCCGCAGATCCAGCGATAGCTTGATTTTCATCTCATCGGTCTTGCCCTGCTTGGCCTTGATGTAATCGTGCAGGCTGATGCCCGCCAGTGCCACGCAGAGGATGGCCGTAAAGCCGAACACCCAGCGTTTGAGGGCCACCTGCACGCCGGCCAACGGTTCCATCAACCGGCTCAGGCCCAAACCTGCCAGCAGGTAGGCCACAAAGACCCCCAGGGTGAACATAGCGCCCACCAACAGCACATCTCGGCCCCGGCGGCCCATGAAAGCCAGGTAAGAGAGGAAAAAGACGATGGTTACAAAAGCGCAGGGGTTGAGGCCATTGATCAGCCCGGCAAAGAACACCGTCAGCGCACCCA
>CBDUWJ010000467.1:0-2340 GCA_965370895.1 uncultured Anaerolineae bacterium
AGGCTCATGGCGCGCCCTCCGTGCGCACCGTACGGCGAGCCAACCAGGCCAGGAAGACCAGCGTGCCCAGCCCCAGCACCACCAGCGTGCCCAGCTTGAGCAGGCGGGACTGGATTAGCAGCGCAGCCGCACCAAAAGCGATGCAGTAGGCGTAATAGAGCAGCACCACCTGGCGCTGGCTCAAGCCCAGGTCAAGCAGGCGATAGTGTAGGTGACGGCGGTCCGCCTGGCCGATCGATTGCCCCGCCCGCAGGCGGCTGATGATCAACCACGCCACGTCCAGGATGGGGATGCTCAACACCAGCAACACCGTCGCCACCTTGGCCCCAGCGGCAATGCCCAACGTGGCAATGGCGTAGCCCAGGACCCAGGCTCCGGCACTGCCCATAAAGACCCTCGCCGGGTAAAAGTTGAAGGGCAGAAAACCCAGGGTGGCCCCCATCAAGGCCAAGGGCAACAAGGCCACGCTGTACTGCCCCTCGCGCAGCATGTGTATGGCCAGCACCGCACTGACGATCGCCCCAACGCCGGCTGCCAGACCGTCCAGCCCATCCATAAAGTTGACGGTATTGATCATGCCCATGATCCAAACCAGCGTGATTGCCACGACAATGGCGTAGGGCAAGATCACGATCTCGTTGGTAAAGGGGTTCATCACCCGCTCGATGAACACCAGGCAGGCGATGGCAATGAGTGCTGCCACGGCCTGGATCAGATATTGGGGACCGGGGCGCAGCTCGAACCGATCGTCGATATAGCCGGCCACGAACAGGAAGGTACACCCCAGAGCGATGCCCAGGAAGCGAGTCAGCTCGTTGGGGTCCTGGCGGGGCACTGGCAGCCACTGGGCCAGCAGCGCCGCCGTCATGAAAGCGACAACCAGGGCAAGCCCCCCCGTGCGGGGGATAACGCCCTGGTGCCACCGGCGGCGACCAGGTTCGTCCACCAGCCCCCGGCGACGTCCCCAGGCACCGGCCAGTGGGGTACCAACCAGCGCCAGGACCAGCGCCGAGCCGAAAACAGCAGCGAACGGCCACCAGGCCATCTCTGCGTCCATAGATTCATTGTACGCCAGAAGGAGCGAAACCGCAAACAGCAAAGCTGGACTTGCTATCGGATTGGCGGCGTCTCATCGCTGGATGCGCGCCGCGCACCGCGTCGCGAGTATGCCATAGAATGCCACGCTGGGCATGAGTCTGGTTGTCGTGATTCGATCAAATCCACTGTCCCCAAGCTGGTCTGTGATTTCGCCAAGCTCTGGCAGTGGCGCGCAACCCGCGGTAGATCTTACGGCCAGATCCAGGTTGGCGGCCCAGACATCTCTGCCCTTTCCTTGCACAGAGGATACGATGGCCAGAGCGCCCCCGGGTGACAGCATTGACCGGAGCGAATGGAACAGGGCAGGACGATCATCGACAGGGAAATAGTAGACCACATTGTAGAGGGTGATTAGATCAAAAGGCCCGGACAGCTCGGCTGAAGGAGTGCGAATGTCACCAACCAGGACCTTGAATCGATCGTTGATGTCCCACTTTTCCAGGTTGCGCTGGGCTTGCACCAGCACCGCCTCCTCCATTTCGATGCCTACACCAGTAGCCTGGGCGTTGGCTTCTGCAACACAGCGTAGATACACACCTGACCCGCAGCCAACCTCGAGAATCGTCATGGGTCCTTTGTCAGAAACCGTCGCCCGTACAAAACTCTGGATGAAAGGTTCGGCCAGTGTAGATGATCTCGCAACCAAACCGGCGATCTCCTCCAGATAGTCGCCAGGCGCTGCACCCTGCATCCGCGCGGCGAGATGGCGATACACCGAGTTGTAGTAGGTCACATGTTCCTGAATCATTGCAGCCAACGCATCGCCGTCGCTGTCCAGCAGAGCTCGCGAGCGTTTTCCCTTGATCCTGTAGAGGCCTTTCCGGTGCGAGAGCTCTCCGAGGGAAAGGCCTAGCTCCAACAGGGCATCCAGAAGCCCTGGACGCTGGACCTGGAGCCCTTCAAGCAACTGCTCCCTGGAGGCTGGCGTTCGCAGGGATTCAAGGAGACCTGATTCCAATGCGGAGTAGAGAAAGTGCACCCTGAGAAAAGACTGCCAGTCACGCATGAACCGGATCTGACTCGGCAGGTTCGGGGTTCGGAGAGCTGTGATTATGCCTCTCAGGTTCATCCTACGACCTTTCTGGCGCCTTTCACTCTGGGTGGACCCAAGGCATTTCGGATTGGGGTCCTTTGAGCCCATTATACAACACATATTCCCTGGAGGCAACGGCCACCTGGGCGGGCTGTTCGAAGCAGGTCGCTTTGGTGAGGCACCGGAACCGGCGTTCCGGCCTACGCTCG
>CBDUWJ010000468.1:0-2329 GCA_965370895.1 uncultured Anaerolineae bacterium
TGGTCCTCTCCGATGCTTTACGCTACGACGTTGCCGTGGCCCAGATGGGCTTCTTGGGACACCTGGTCGAGGTCAAACTCGCCAGCCTCTACAAAGTAATCACTGAACTGCCGACGATGTCAAGGCCGATGTACGAAACGGTGCATACCGGGCTGCCGGTCACAGAACATGGTGTGGTATCTAACCTGGTGGTCCGTCGATCCAACAAGCCCAATATCTTCCAGTTGGCGAGAGAAGCGGGCAAGACCACCGCTGCCGCGGCTTACTCCTGGTTTTCAGAACTCTACAACCGCGTTCCTTATGATCTTATAGACGACCACGAAGTAGACGATGAATCGCTGCTCATTCAGCACGGGCGATTCTATACCCAGGATTTCTACCCCGACGTCGAGTTGTTCATCACGGCTGGAATGCTGGTGCGAAAGTTTGCCCCCGACTATTTGCTCGTCCACCCGATGGGCATGGATGACATTGGGCATTTGTACGGTGCGGATTCCAACGAGTATCATAGAAACGCCATTCTCCAAGACGTTGCGTTGGCGAATCTCATCCCTGAATGGATGGAACGAGGTTACAACGTCCTCGTCACCGGCGATCACGGCATGGGCGCGAACAAGAGACACGGCGGCACCACACCCGATGTGCGCGAAGTTCCGCTGTTTCTCATCCGCCCCGGCGTGCCGGGAGAGGGCAACACGGAGACGGTCGTCTCGCAACTTCAGATCGCGCCGACGGTGTGCAAGCTGCTCGGCATATCCATTCCAGAGACGATGCGACAGCCGCCTATCGTGTAGTATTTCGTAGGACGAGGTCCCAACCCGTGGTCGGGCGGTGCCTTGCCCTTGGCAAGGACCTCGTCCCAGGGGCGATTTGGCAAATCGCCCTACAGCAAACAGGAGAAAGTCATGGGCAGAGGAACAGCTTTTGGAAAAACGATCTTGATCGGCGACCAGTTCGTCCTGGACGAGGTGCCGGCCATCGTTTCGGCCATCCCCTTCGAGACCGTCACCGAGGTGGAGCGGATCGACGGCGAGGGCTGGGTGCTGGAGGACAACCGCATCGAGGTCCCTGGCTACAAGGATAAGAAAAAGGAACAGCAGGTAGGCTCCATCAACCGCATCCTCCGGGTGATGGGCATTGACGTGCGGAAAACGCCCCTCAAGATCACCTGCGGCGGGCCGCTACTGGCCGGCAGCGGGGTGGGCGCTAGCGCCGCCAGTTGCGTCTCCCTGGCGCGGGCGCTGAACGACGAGTTCGACCTGGGTTACTCCATCGAGCAGATCAACCACGTGGGCTGGGAGGGGGAATTTCCCTACCACGGCACCCCCAGCGGCGTGGACAATACCGCCTCGACCTACGGCGGGTTGCTGCTCTACTGGCTCAAGGATGGGGAGAAGCATTTCGAGCGGATCGAGGCCGCCAGGCTCCTCCACTGCGTGCTGGGCAACAGCGGCATCACGGCCAACACGGCGGCCCTGGACGACCATGTTGACATTGAAAGGGAGCGAGACCCGGCGCTGTTCGCCTCCCGCCTGGAGACCATCACCGCCCAGGCGCACGAGATGCGCGCGGCCATCGAGGCGGGCGACCTGGAGACGGTGGGCGCCATCATGACCGAAAACCACAGAATCCTGATCGACATGGACCTCTCCCACGAGATCCTGATAACCCTGTGCAACCTGGCCCTGGAGATGGGCGCCCTCGGGGCAAAGCTCACCGGGGGTGGTCGCGGGGGCTATATGAATGCTCTGTGTCCCAACCCGGAGGTGCAGGGGGCGATTGCCTCGCGGATGGAGGCCGAGGGGTACAAGGTCATTCGCACGACGATCGGCAAGGGTTAGTCATTGTGAGGAGCGCAGCAGAGCCTGTCCTGAGCGCAGCCGAAGGAAAGCAGTCCCCGGCGTCGTCAGGGGAGATTGCTTCGCTGCCTACGGCGGCTACTAATGACATCGATCCTGTCAGTGCGAGCGTTAGCGAAGCAGTCTCGACTGGGCAGTTGGGGATTGCTTCGTCGGCCTGCGGCTTCCTCGCAATGACAGGTTCGGGTGTCATTCCGCGTTGAGTGGCGGCGCGGCATGGATGAACTCGCAATGACAGAGGTCGGAGGAGGGAAATTGCTTCGCAGAGTTTACACTGAGCGCAGCGAACGTGCTCGCGATGACAGGAGCCAAGGGGTGAGAAGAGCCAACCATGGGTAAAGAACAGCTTCTTTCCACAATTCGAGACGGCATCGCCCGGATGCGCCGGGCCGGCTCGGAAGTGACCGTCGTCCATCACAACGACGCCGATGGCCTCTCTTCGGCGGCGATCCTGCAGACAGCCCTGCTTC
>CBDUWJ010000469.1:0-2318 GCA_965370895.1 uncultured Anaerolineae bacterium
CCGGCGATCCCTGTCTCCGCCGAGAGCCCAACAGTGCCCCCTCCGCCGGCCACTCCAACCGTAGTGCCTACCGGGCACTCTACGGTGACCCCTCTGCCCATTCTTGCCACGCCAATCCCCACTCAAGGGCCCGCCGCCACGTCTGATGGAACGGTCACAGAGATCACCCCTTCCCCCGTCGCGCCAGCCCCCGTGCCGCTGCCGGCACTGGTGCCACCAGGAGCCGCTCTCGGAGGATGGGTGACGGCTGTACTACTGTTCGTCGGGGGCATGGGCATTGGCCTTTTCCTGGGCTTCTTGCTGGGCTCGAGACAGAGGCGTGGACCGCGTGGCTGAAAACCCGCCCCCTGTTGAACCGGCTGCCCGGTCCTGGACGGCACTGGCGCCGGCCCTGCGTTCGCGCAACTTCCGCCTGTTTTGGGTCGGACAGAGCGTCTCGACGATGGGCACCTTCTTGCAGGTGGTCGCGGGGAGCTGGCTGCTTTACGAACTGACCGGTTCCACACTGTGGCTCGGGGTGTTGGGTGTCGTTGGCCTACTGCCCGTGGTGCCCATCTCGTTTCTGGGGGGGGTCCTCGTTGACCGTGTGCCCCGGCGCAGGCTCATCATGATCACCCAGATAGGCCTTCTGGCCCAGGCAGTAGTCTTTGGCGTATTGGTTGTGACTGGACGCATAAGCGTCTGGCACATCATCCTCCTGGACTTTGTGATGGGCGCGTTGTTTGCCATTGACATGCCTGCCCGCCAGGCATTTTTGGTAGAGCTGGTCGACGAGGATGACCTGGCCAATGCCATCGCCCTGAATTCGGCTGTCTTTCAGATCTCACGCGTGCTCGGCTCGGCTGCCGCTGGTGTTCTGATTGCCACCATAGGGGTGGGCAGCACCATGCTGCTCAATGCTGCCAGCTACTTGGCGCCCATTGTCGCCCTGGCCATGATTCAGGTCAAGGACGTGAGACATGACACGGCCCGGGTTTCGTTAGGAGTCGCCCTGTCTGAAGGCGCAACCACACTGTACAAGCGGCCGGCTCTGCTCGGCACGATCAGTCTCATGGTCACGGTAGGTGGACTGCCCCTGGCGATCTTGTTCATGATGCCAGCCTTTGCTGAGGACATAGTGCGGACCGATGCCCTGGGTCTGGGGCTGTTGCTGGCAGCGGCCGCGCTGGGGGCGGTGCTCAGCACCTACTTTGTGGCCAGATTGCGCGCAGGAAGACGGGGACATGCGCTGATGGTGTCCAGCCTTGTGTTGCCCTTGCTTATGATGGGATTCGCTGTCTCTCGTTGGATGCCCGTTGCGTGCCTCATACTACTGTTCATGGGGCTGGTTCAGTCCGTGCTGCATGCCATGTCAACGACCCTGGTGCAGCTGAACGTTCCCGACCGGGTGCGAGGACGAGTGATGAGCCTGTATGGAATGCTGATCATCGGCGCGCCAAAGCTGACGGGTGTGCTCATCGGAGGGCTGGCAGTGAAGCTCGGCTTGCCCCTCACCATCGGGTTGTTCAGTGTGATCGGCCTGTGCTATGCGCTGGGGCTGCATTTCTTAATGCCCTCTGTGCGCCACCTGGACTGAATCCATCTGGTCGTCCGCTTCAACGGGAAACAAGTGCCCCCCTATTTGCAATGCTTTTGTAGAGTCAACCAAGGACCTCGATCGCACGCCACGTCGCCAAGCCTGCAGGGCTCCATGGTAACGAGTAGACACACCGCTTCTACCCCCTTTTCAACTCAATTCCCAGCAACCACCGAACGCTGACCATAGGCGACCAGGGATTTGACATTGTGTGATTGATATGGTATTATTAGTCTAATAAATTCAAACTGAATTCCTTAGGAGGATTACTATGAGTAAGAGAGCTAATGCACTAGCAGACCGCGTTCAACAGGGATCCCAGGCCTTGGCAGCCCTGGCTGAGGACCTATCTGACAGCGAATGGCAGACGATCGTGCCAGAAGAGGAGCGCCCGGTGGGCGTTCTCGTTCACCACGTGGCCAGCGCGTACCCTATCGAGGTCGACCTGGCCCGGTCTCTGGCTTCCGGCAAGCCCATCGAAGGGGTTACCTGGCAAGCCATCGATCAGATCAACGCCGAGCATGCACAGACCAATGCAACTGTGGACCAGCAAGAAGCGCTGGGGCTCCTGCGCCGCAACAGCACAGCAGCCGCAGACGCGATTCGCCAATTCAGCGACGAGGAGCTGGATCGGGCAGCGCCCATCTCCTTGAATGCCGACGCGCCCCTTACCACCCAGTTCTTTATCGAGGATCATGCGCTGAGACATAGCTTCCATCACCTGGCCAGCATTCGCGCAGCC
>CBDUWJ010000470.1:0-2308 GCA_965370895.1 uncultured Anaerolineae bacterium
CGGGTCATCGGCGGCGGCAAAGCCGACCAAGGGCTCACGGTATCCGGTGACCGTGTTGCCTTCGGCCACCAACCGTCGGATCGTGGCGGGGATGAGCTTGCCCAATGCCAGGGCATCGCAGTTCATGGTTCTTCAACCTCCCGGGTTCTCAGATCACGCATTTACTCTTTGAAGCCGTGTCGTGCAGCCCCGTGGTGCACGGCCGTCCTAGTCTGATGCGACCAAGGTCTCGCGCACCTGGTCGTAGAACTCTTGTACGTGGCTGCCCATGATTCTTTCAGCGCGGTCGGCATCGCCAGCCTTGATGGCTTCCACCAGGTCCAAGTGTTTTTCAACGGCAGAGGGCAGAAAGCGATGGTGCGGCAGAGAGCCTGGTGGTTCAACCACCAGCTTGTACCACAGGCGCTGCGAAAGGCCAAAGAGCCGCTCCAGCGAATCGGCCAGGTACTTGTTGTGTGCTGCCTGGGCGATGGCCTGGTGGAACTTGTGGTCCACGTCAAAGAGACGCCGGCTCTCCTCGGTCGGCGTGCTGGCTTGTTCCTGGCGCAGGGCTTCCAGCACGACAAGATCATCGGAGGTGGCCCGCTGGGCAGCCAACCGCGCGCTGAGCGACTCCAAGGTCAGACGCATCTCGCTAAGCTGCTCGAGGTCAGGGACATCGACATCGGCCACGTAGATCCCGTGGCGAGGGGTGATGACCACCAGGCTCTCGTATGCCAAGAGCTTGAGCGCTTCACGGACCGGCACCAGGCCCATGTCCAGGTCTTCCGCCAGCTGCTGCTCGTTGAGGGGTGACCCTGGAGCCAATTCCAGTGTGGTGATCCGTTCCCGGATCAGTTCGTAAGCCCGTTTCGTGTCAACTCGCTCTAATTCCATGGAGGTCCTCCAGAGCGGGTTTGCAGATGCGCAAAGCCGCAAGTGTATCCTACTTGGTCAGACGAGGATTCCCTATTGCTTTTGCTCGGATGCGATAGGTATCCAGCCCATCAGTTCGTTCCTGCAACGTCACTTGCGGGTTGTCAGCACCCGAGCGGATGGCAGCACCCAGGGCGCGCTCCTGGCTCAAGGCGCGGGCGTGGGCCAGCGCGTCCCCCAGTTTTTCGAACTTCCGTCTCTCGTCGCTGGCTTGCACATAGTAGCCAAACACCTCCAGTCCGGAGCGCGACGACTGGGGATAGACCAGGATCTCCTCCTCAACCATCACACTGCCGGCAATGGCACCCACCGCGTTGGCCACGGCGTAGTAGTCAGGCAGGATCAATTCTGTGTGAAGCGCCCTGGCCACGTCGGGCAAAAAGATGCCGGCCGGCGCACCAATGCCGATGATGGGCTGACGCAGGCGGATGCTGGTCACCAGGTGGGGGTGGGTGGCGTACAGGCTGTTGTAGAAGAACCAGCGCCCAATGTCGTCGTCGGTTCCCTCGAGAGACCGTAGCCGGTTGGCCAGACGCAGGGGCTTGCCGCTGAGGAAGGTTAGGATGGCGCGGAGGATTGTCTCACTCATCAGGGTCCACACCTGCTGGCGGACTTCATCCGGGTCCCTGAACTGATATTGACATAACAATCTCCAGGCCAGCGTGGACGCAGCGGCGTCCCATGGATCGTACCGCCCCTCGATGTGCATCAAGTCGGTGGACGTGAGGCCCGCCTTTCCGATGATTTCCTCACGTAGGAGCCCCTCGACGCCCAGCTGGGCTATGTGCAGTAGGCTGAGATGCTTGAGGATCTCTGGTACCGGCCGCGGGCCAGCCTGTAGATACCGGACCAACTCCCGTTCCCTCTGGGTCTCCAGAGAGCTTTCCCGGGGCTCGCGCAGCAAGAACCAGTATTCCAGCCAGTCGGGTGTGGCTTGTGCCCAGGTGCGTAGCGACAGAGCTCTGAGCTGTTGTCCCACCTGGGGGTATTTCCAGGCCAAGTAGGCCAGGGGGGTCACGCGTTCGGGGCCAACGGCGATCTCTTGCTTGTGACGCAGGCTAATGTGGCTGTCGCCACCCAAGGCGATGGAAAGCAGATTGGCCGCTTTGACGGATGTTTTGTAGCCACTGACGGTTGCGCCCTTTTCGCTGACCATCACCTGTCCAGCCTGAATCAGAGCGATGTCGGTGGTGGTGCCGCCCACGTCCACGACGAGGGCGTCATCCAAGCGGGAGAGAAAGCGCCCGCCGATGGCGCTGGCTGCCGGGCCGGAGTGGATGGTCTCTACCGGTGTTCGGGCGGCGAACTCGTCACTCATGAGTGTGCCGTCACCACGCACCACCATGAGCGGCGCGTTGATATGCCGGCGCTCCATGGCCCGCCGGACAGCGAT
>CBDUWJ010000471.1:0-2260 GCA_965370895.1 uncultured Anaerolineae bacterium
AAGTCGCGCACCGGCCCAGTCTCACCCCGGGCGCAGAGACGGATGGCGAAACTGACAGCTTTCTTCACCTCCACCTGCTCGTCGAGCAGCAGTTGCTCGGTCAGGTCCAGGCAGCGGGTCGTATAGGCCGGGTGCACCATCGGCAACCGGCCCACCACAATGATACCAGCGCGCCTCACCCACCGAGTCTCGCCGGCCAGCCAGGGCTCGACCGCGCCCAGCCACTCCTCCGGGTCCCTGCGCACGATGGGCTCCAGGGCCCTCATCGCCAGTTGGTCCGCATCCTCCCAGGTCACGCAGGACCGGCACAGCTCTCTCAGCAGGGGAATGATGGTTTCGGGCTCGGCCAGTTCCATGGTTCCCAGGGGATAGACAGCGACGACACGTCCCTCGCGGCCGTACTCGTCCCACAGGAGGCGCGCCAACGGCAGGTAGTCGTCCACCTGGTTGAGCGCAGGCTTGCCTATCGCTTCGCCGATGTCCCTGAGCACGGGAACCGGGATCCCTACCGTCTGCTGTTGCGCCCGTTGGTGCGCCTTGATCCCCGCCATGCTCTTGGGCTCGAACTGGAGCCATAGGACACGCAGCCTATCGGCGGTGGTCCGGGGTGCGGCCCGGTCGTAGGTTTCCAGGATCAACTGAACCTGATCTCGGATCTCTGCTTTCACGTGACGTCTCCTTCTCACTGTTCCTTCCATATTCCCGCAGGCATGTGGCGAGCTGTGGGCATCCCAGACAGCGGAAGTCTCAGAGTCTCCAGATATCGGCATCGCAGGTCTCAGGCGAAGGGAGGCACACTCATGTCCTTTGCCCTGACTCGGGCGCGCTGCTCGTCGGACAGGTAGGTCCGGGCTTTGCGCAGCATGAGGGCCCGGTGGCGGCGGTTTCGGTGGGCGACCTGCTGTGTCAGCCAGTCTGTGACCAGGTCAGGATAGTGCCGGCCCAATGTCTTGAGCCCCCAGCCCACTCCTTTGACGGCGTCCATTTCCCACTCTTGGAACATGGGCTCCAGAAAGGCCAGCAGGGCTTGGGCCTCGCCCGCGTGGTCCGGTGCACCGTAGGAGCGTTTTGCCCAAAAGTGCACGGCGACGCCGACGGTCCGGCGCACCCAGCGGTTGGCGTCCTCCCGCCAGGGGGACAGTAGATTCAGCGCAGACTGCAAGTCCGTCACCAGGGCCGGACCGGGCACGCGCTCCCCCAAGATGTCGGCCCCATACCAGACGTCGGCGGCGATCACAAAGTCATGGCAGCGGACCAGAGCACCGGCGAGGTCCCGGTCCAACTGTCCGCGCAGGGCGCTGGCGATGACGACCCAGCCGCCCATCGTCCTGGCAGCAGCGATGCGCTCAAGGAAGGCATTTGCCGGCTCCAGCAGACCAGCGCCGACCGGCTCGCCGATGCGGTCAAGCAGATGAAAGGGCGTGCGCTCGGCAAGCACTGGCGCCAGCAGATCGTTGGCAGCAGTTAGCTGCCCGTCGCCCACGAGAGCGGCGAGACGCTCGCCCAATTCTCTGGCTTCCCTGGTCTTCATGGCATGATCCTCCGTTCCGGCCGTCGTATCTGCACCTGGCCAGCGGTATCGCGTGTCAGAACCATGCAGGCAGGACAGGGCACGGTAGGTTCAGTGCCGTCGGGTTTTCTGTGGTCGGGAGAACGTCCTCCGGCTACTTGCCCTGATGTCCTGGCTGGCAGGCGACAGTCGTTTTGGGGAAGCTGAGTATCGAAAGAAATCCGTGATGGTTCCATCCCCTGCGCGTACTATCGCACAAATGTTCGGATCTGACAAGTAATGACAGGCCCCTGGCACGCTCGTCGTCAGTTTCGATGGCCGGATCGATTCATGCCTGAAACCACTGCTCTAGGCAGGTTCACCCATGAAAAGGGTCTAATCCCTAGGGTCCTATAAGAATCATCCCTAATATACTCCGTTGGGATGTAGCAATGCGCTGAAATATGTGATAAGATGCAAGATACAAGAATATCTATGCTGTTTGGGGATAAATCAAAGCAGCAAACATCGAAAGGAGACGTAAACATGGCAAGTGCAATGAGCCTCATGAGACCCAAGGAAGCAGCGACGTACATGCGGGTTAGCCAGTTCACACTGCGAGTTATGGAACGCGAGGGCATGATTCTGCCTTACCGCACGCCCGGTGGGCACCGCCGCTACAGCCTGGAAATGTTGAACGAATACCTGGAAGAGAGCCGCATCCCTCCTGTACTGCCACAGTTCGGCCTAACCACATAGCCGGGCAAAGGC
>CBDUWJ010000472.1:0-2259 GCA_965370895.1 uncultured Anaerolineae bacterium
CTCCCGTCTGGTCTATTCCAGATTCGCTGTGGTGTCCCACTCGCTCATAGATCGCTCTTGACTATCCGGCACCTTTGGTGTATAATGTCACCACACTGGGTGGAGGTGCCGAATGGCCATGCAAGCAGACGCTGCGCGTCGCATAGATGTTGTATTCCCCGCCGATGTGCTGGATCGGCTGGAGTCGGCTGTCCCCTTTGGGGAGCGCGACCGCTTCATTGTCGAGGCTACTGAGCACCTGCTGCGTCAGGAAAGACTGAAAGAGGTGCTAGCCCAACTCCGGGAAACACCGGCCTGGTCGGACCAAGACCATCCCGATCTGATGACCGTCGAGGACGTAGACCGTTACGTCCGCCGGCTCAGGGTGACGTGGATGCCCCGCAGCTGGGACGAGATCGCGGGTGAGGCAGAGAGAGGGATGGCCGATGCCCAATCGTCTGCTGGATAGCAGTATCCTGATCCTCGCACTACGCAGCCAACCTCTGGCCTTGGATCTGATGGACGACCTCCGGACCCAAGGCGTACTGTACATTAGCGTTGCCACCCGCGCTGAGGTGCTGGCTGGGATGCGTCCGCATGAGGAGACGCGTACGATGGATTTGCTAGAATCCCTCATCAGCTTGCCGATCGTTACCGCCATTGCCGACCAGGCGGGGCGCTGGATCTATCAGTACGCCCGGCGCGGCATTCAACTCTCCTTTCCCGATGCGCTCATCGGTGCTACAGCACTGGCGCACGGCCTGGCGCTAGTGGCCACCATGGGTGGTCACCAACGCCAGGCATTTCCCCATGGAGGGGTTACAGGTCCTTCCCGTTGACGCCCATAGTTAGGAGCGTCCGCTGCAGAAAGTGCCCCGTGTAGCTCTCCGCCACCCCGGCCACCTCCTCCGGCGTGCCCTGGGCCACGATGCGCCCGCCGCCGTCGCCGCCCTCCGGCCCCAGGTCGATGATCCAGTCAGCGGTTTTGATCACATCCATGTTGTGCTCGATGACGATGATGGTGTTGCCCGCGTCCGTCAGGCGGTGCAGCACGTCCAGAAGCTTCTGGATGTCGGCAAAGTGCAGTCCGGTGGTCGGCTCGTCCAGGATGTAGAGCGTGTCGCCGGTAGCCACGCGGGCCAGCTCCTTGGCCAGCTTCACCCGCTGGGCCTCACCGCCGGACAGGGTGGTGGCGCTTTGCCCCAGTTTGACGTACCCCAGGCCCACGTCGACCAGGGTCTGGAGCTTGCGCTGGATCTTGGGGATCTTGGCAAAGTGCTGTAGCGCCTCGTTGACGTCCATGGCCAGCACCTCGGTGATGCTCACCCCCTTGAAGCGGATCTGCAAGGTCTCGCGGTTGAAGCGGCTACCGTGGCACACGTCGCAGGTGACCCACACGTCGGGCAGGAAGTGCATCTCGATCTTTTTCTGGCCGTGCCCCGAACAGGCTTCGCAGCGCCCGCCCTTGACGTTGAAACTGAAGCGGCCCGGCTTGTAGCCCCGGGCTTTGGCCTCTGGCACCTGGGCAAAGAGGGTGCGGATGTCTCCATAGACGCCCACGTAGGTGGCCGGGTTGGAGCGCGGCGTGCGGCCGATAGGCTCCTGGGTGATGTTGATCACCTTGTCGACCCGCGAGGTCTCCAGTCCCTCCAGGCGGTCATAGTCGCCCGCCTGTTTCTGGCTGCGCTGCAGCAGCCTGGCCAGGGCTGGATGCAGGGTCTGGCTCACCAGCGAGCTCTTGCCGCTGCCGCTGACGCCGGTGACGCAGGTAAAGACGCCGATGGGAAAGCGGACGGTGAGGTCCCGCAGGTTGTTCTGCCGGGCGCCGAGCACCGCCAGCCAGCGGTCGCCTGCGCGCCGCCGGCCGTTGGGAGACACCACCTCGATCTCGCCCGACAGGTAGCGCCCGGTGAGCGACTGGCTGTCGGCCATGATCTGCTCCGGCGTGCCCTCGGCAACCACCCAGCCGCCCAGGGCGCCGGCCCCCGGTCCCAGGTCCACGATCCAGTCGGCGGTGAGCATCGCCTCGGCGTCGTGCTCCACCACCAGCACCGTGTTGCCCATGTCGCGCAACTGCTCCAGGGTGTCCAGCAGGCGGCGGTTGTCGCGTTGGTGCAGGCCGATGCTGGGCTCGTCCAGGATGTAGAGCACGCCCACCAACCCGCAGCCGATCTGGCTGGCCAGCCGGATGCGCTGCCCCTCCCCACCCGACAGCGTCGGCGCCGAGCGGTCCAGCGTCAGGTAGTGCAGCCCCACGTTGAGCATGAACTGCAGGCGGTC
>CBDUWJ010000473.1:0-2259 GCA_965370895.1 uncultured Anaerolineae bacterium
CTCATGGTTTCCTACCTGTGCTATCCAGTTTCTGGTGCGACATGGCGCCCGGTGAGGCGCCGATGCTCCGACCGGACCACAGTCCGCGTCAGACAGGGCGGTGGATCACGGTCCATCCCGAACCACAGGCCCAGTGGGACGTTGCCCGAGTTTCACACCAGGAACGATCTGGCGGGTGGATGCGCCATTTGCCTCCGCTTGCTGTATGTGATATACTACGACCCGCGCTGCACGTCAATCCTCTCAGGTTAACAAGAGGCAGGTGTATGACTGACACAAATCCTCAGTCGCCGGCTGAGATGCTCAAGGCCCAGCTACAACCGTGGCACAAAGCGGTGGACGACCCGGTTGGGACCCAGCGGGAAGTGCTGCACCGCCTCTTGCAGAGCTACGCCCAGACCGACTATGGCACACAGCACGGTGCGGCCCATATTCAGTCCATCGAGGACTATCGCCGTGCCTTTCCAGTCGCCACCTATGAGGACTACCAACCCCTCATCCAGCGGGTGATGGCCGGCGAGGTACGCTTGCTTCTGCCCGAAGAACCGGTCGGCTGGGCCATCACCCGGGGCACCACCAAGGGCGAGTCCAAGTTTATTCCGATGACGCCCACCGATCTGCGTATGCGCGTCAGCGCCGGGCGGGCAGTGATGAACTATGTGGCCACGAGCGGCCACTACGACCTGTTCCAGGGCGTCAACCTGAACCTCAATTTCCCCTCGGTGGTGGGCACGCTACGGCTGGCAGACCGGGACGTGGAGTATGGCTACAGTTCCGGCATCTATACGCGGTACGTATCGGCTCGCACTCCCATCCGCTCTGTGCCGGCGCAGGACGAAATCGACGCGCTGGGCGGGGGAAAAACACCCCGCGATTGGGACGCACGCTTTGAGCTAGCCTACCAGAAATGCAAGAATGAAAACGTCACGCTGGTGGGCGGCGTCGCCACGACCGCAGTTCTCTTTGGCCGCTACCTGCGCCGCACCCACCAGGTGTACCCCAAGGACCTGTGGCAAACGCAGATCATGACCTTGGGCAGTGTTCCGGGCATCAACACAAGCTACGAACCGGGGCTGACCGCGCTCTATGGACGGGTCGTCATCCGCGAGATCTATGGCACGACCGAGGGCATGTTTGGCCAGCAGCGGGACGAACAGCGGGCCTGGGTGCCCAACTATGACCTGTTCTTCTTTGAGATCCGCACCCGGTCAGGTGTGAAGATGCTTCACGAGATGCGCCCCGGCGAGATGGGCAGCTTGATCGTTTCGACGCCCATCCTGCCCCGCTACCAGATTGGCGACCGGATTCGCGCCTTCCGGCCACCCTATTTTCGCTGCATTGGCCGTGACCGGTGGTCGACGCCCCTGCGTTACATTTGGGATGAGTGCAGGACGCTCAATCTGGGCCGGCTATAGTCTCTTGTCCTCCATCAGGTTGCCTGTGACGCTCTGTCAATCATAAGCGCTTGGCTGCGAACACAAGTCAGATCAGAGCAGCTAGAACCTGCGTGAGGATTGA
The DNA here is from genome assembly GCA_965370895.1 of uncultured Anaerolineae bacterium. Taxonomy (GTDB): domain Bacteria; phylum Chloroflexota; class Anaerolineae; order JAAYZQ01; family JAAYZQ01; genus CBDUWJ01. The sequence continues at coordinate 1,519 of CBDUWJ010000473.1, forward strand.
CAAGAAAGGCTCCTACCTACTCCCGTCGCCGGAAGAGACCGGTGAACAAGATGTAGACACCAATGCCGATGAGCACCAGTGGCCAGATCAGATACCACTTGACGATTCCTCCCATCCCGATCCCCAGGAAAACCAGGGCCAAGATCACGGTGCCAACCACCGACTGCCGGTAGGCTGGCACAAGCAAGCGGAAGCCCACCTCCAGCAGCAGGATCACGCCAGCCCCAGCGAAAAAGAGCGGCCAGGCGTCCAGGAAAGCATCGTCAAAGAAACCGAGATTGCTTGCGAGCATTACCACTCCGCCCCAGATGAGGATCACGGCCCAGGCGGCAGCGTTGAGCGGGTCACGGCGCCACTTCTCGTCCCAGCTTTTTTCGTGCTTCTCGTCCTCCTTTTCGTGCTTCTCGTCCTTTTCTCCGCGCTGCTGATACTGTTCCTCAGACATACTCCCCTCCCCTCTGATGCATTTGCTACGTTGGATATTATATCACAGCTTTGCTGAACCGTGAAGTTGACACAATGGGCATCCAGAAACACCGGGCCTAGACTTCGATTGTCTTGCCCGGCAGTCCAGCCGGCAGAAAACGACTGTGCGGAATCTCCGACCAGCCTGGCGTCACACGGTCGACCGGCCTGACGAGCGAGATCGGAGGTCCATTGCTGCGCCAGAGCCGGTGCTCCAACACCCAGAGGAGGGGGCAGGCCAGACAGAGTGGACGCCGTGGGCACGGGGGTACGTTG
>CBDUWJ010000474.1:0-2253 GCA_965370895.1 uncultured Anaerolineae bacterium
TTCGGGCTCTCGCGGCGAATGTTGGAGGTCTGCCTGGAGTTGGGCTTTCCTGTCTTTGTGCTGGAGCGCTCGCCGCTGGTGCTACGGGACCTGGACTTGTTGCAGGCTATCGATGAGAAGGCTGTCACGGTCGTTGCCTTTAGCATCATCTCGACCCCCGATTCGCCGGGCTACGAGCGGGTGCGAGAGATGGAGTGTCTGGCGCCACCTATTGAGAAACGCTTCGCGGCGATGGAGGAGTTGGCCCGCGCGGGGATTCTGACCGGGACTTGCATGATGCCCACCCTGCCCGAGCTCTGTGATGATGATACGAACCTGCAGAACGTGGTCAAGTGGACGGCCGAGCATGGCGGACAATTCGTGCTCGGCGGCGATCTGACCCTGGCCGACCAGCAACGCGACTACTTCTTTGGCATCCTGGCTGAACGTTTCGGCGACCTGCTGGACCGCTATCGGGCCCTGTATCCACCGGGCAGTTACGGTCCCGCCCGAAGCAACTGGAAACAGACGGCGCTGCGCCTGAGGGAGCTGTGCCGGCAGTACGGCATCTCCGACCGGATGCCCCGGCCGATCATCCCCGGCGACAAGCGCACCCTCAACAAGCTCGTCGTTGAGGCGCTGGCCAACCAGGTCTACTACATGGAGCTGAACAATGAGCCCAACCACCGCGTGTGGGCTTATCGCAAAGCGGCTTGGGCTATCGAGGATATGCCGCAGGATTTGGGTCTCGTCTATCGCCAGATGGGGGGCAAAGGTCTGGAGAGCATCCAGAACGTCGGCCCCAAGCTGGCTCAAGTCGTGGAACGATTGCTGAGAGGGTGGATGAGTGGCTGAGGCTGCCCATAGGGCGTCGTGCGCACCTGAGCTGCCCAACTGCCTGAACGAATCATACTCCGAGGTCAACGATGACGAGCAGTGTGGACACACCGCCCCGGCCCCGAGGCCAGCGCGACTATACGACCGGTAGCCTGCGCCAGAACATCTGGTTGCTGGCCGTGCCCATGGTCCTGGAGATGGGGCTGGTGAGCCTCTTTCGGCTCGCCGACATGTTCTGGGTAGGCAAGTTGGGACCGGAGGCGCTGGCCGCGATCACCATCGGCGAGAACGTGCGCTGGGCGCTGAGTGGCATGGCCATGGGGCAGGGCATCGGAGGGCTCGCAGTGGTGGCCAGGCGCATCGGTGAGGGGGACGAGCGTGCCGCAAACCACGCCACCCTGCAGTCCGTACTGCTGGCCCTGGGCATTGCTGCTCTTGTCAGTTTCATCGGCTTTACCTTCGCAGAGCCGATGCTACTCCTCCTGGGCACTCAGCCGGAAGTCATGCCCCAGGGCTTGGTCTTTCTGCACGTCACGTTCGCCGGGCTGACAGGATTCCTCATGGTGCCCATCATCAACTCCCTGCTGAGAGGGGCTGGCGAGGCCAGGTTGGCCCTGATCGTGCGCGTGCTGTCCTTTGGGCTCGGACTGGTGGTAGAGCCCGTGCTGATCTTTGGTTGGGGGCCTCTGCCCGCCTTGGGGGTGGCTGGGGCAGCTCTTGCCCTGGTGGGATCCCAGTGGCTAGGGTTCCTGGTCCAAATGGTCATACTGGTCTCTGGTCGAGCCCGCATTCGCATTGACCTGCGCCATCTCCGCGTGGATCTGCCGTTGATGTGGCAGATCTTTCGCATTGCGCTGCCCAGCACGATCCAGATGACCCTGCGCAGCTTCAGTCGGGCAACACTCCTGGGTGTTGTGGCCCTTTACGGCACCTTTGCCGTGGCGGCCTATGGCGTCGCCACCCGTGTGCTCATGACGGCGTTTGTACCTGGCTTCGGGCTGGGGAATGCCGCCGCCACGCTGGTGGGCCAGAACCTGGGGGCGGAAAAGCCGGACCGTGCCGAACAAAGCGCCTGGATCATTGCCAGCTACAACCTGGCTTTCATGCTGGCCTGTGCGGTCGTGTTCGTCCTCTTTGCCGAGCCCATCGTTGCCGCCTTCAATGACACGCCGGCTGTTGTGAACTTGGGTGCCCAAGCCCTGCGCATCTTTTCCGTTGGCTATGTGTTCAGCGCCGTGGGTGTGGTGATGGCCCGAGCGTTCGATGGGGCGGGGAACACCGTGCCGGCCATGGTCATCAACCTGTTCACCCTGTGGGGACTCCAGATCCCCTTGGCTTGGCTCCTCTCGCAGGTCCTGGGTTGGGGCGCGACGGGACTGTGGCTGGGCATCAGTGCGGCGAATGTGGCCAACGGCGTCATTTTTGTCATTTGGGTCC
>CBDUWJ010000475.1:0-2238 GCA_965370895.1 uncultured Anaerolineae bacterium
CGTTGTACAGCAGCGCGCGTGCGCGTGGGTGACCACGGCGTCGAGGACTCGGTTTCCTGGGTAGGGGGCTGTTTCTGTCACTGAGAACAGGTCCACCTGATCACCGAAAACGGATGGCGGCATCAGGCCCAAAGCCGGGAGGCGTGGCTTGCTTTGTGCGATGATAGGTACCAAGGGATACCATGTCCAAAGGGATTAGTGGCAGGAGATGCAAGGCGAGGCTGCCAACGGGGGAGCGGTGCCGGAAGCAGGCGGTGAACGGCAGAGTGGAGCAACTGTGCATTTGGCACTTGAGGCCGGAGAGCCGGGGTCCGGCTGGCAACTGCTTTAGGCACGGGTTCTATGCAAAGGGCGATATGGGGAGACTGGCAGGTGTCACTCGCGGGTCGCCAGTCGAGTTTATCCGGAAGGGGGGATTGGAGGTGATGTCCAAATCAGACATAAAAGTGCGTGCGCGGGAGATGGATCTGCACCCGCTTTGCCCAGGGGACGTCGGGGCCGACACGGCCATCGCTTGCCTTGTGCACAAGATGGAGATTATGCACGAGCTGATCTTTCAGGCCAGTGAGCGTGGCCTGGATGTCGTGCGCCTGCTGGATCTGTACACGCTGGGCAGTAGCCGCCTGTCAAAGATGCTGCGCGACCGGCAGGCCCTGGACTCGGAGGACACCGACCTCGACCAACTCATTGACGCGGCGCTGGACTATGCGGAAGAGCAGACGGCCTCGTGTCCAGGGAGCGCAGAGCAATGAAGGCGGCTCGGGCTTGCATCATCGGCCAGTGGCTGAGCGACATTGAGCAGTTTTCGCGATTCCTGCTGCGGCGGCCGCTTCGTGGGTACCAACTGGAACCCGCGTCGGCCATCGTCGAATCGATCCGCAGCGGCCAGGGACGGACCTTCGTAGTCATGATGGCCCGGCAGGCGGGCAAGAACGAGATGTCGGCCCAGCTAGAGGCCTTCCTGCTGAACACACACCGCAGGAAGGGCGGCCAGGTGGTCAAAGCCAGTCCCACGTTCAAGCCGCAGACCATCAACTCTATGATGCGCCTGGAAGAGCACCTGGATAATCCGCTGAACCGTAGCAGCGTGCGGGTGCGCTACGGGTACCAGATCACTCTGGGCCGGGCGCGGGTGCTGTTTTTCAGCGCTCACTCGCGGGCCAGCGCGGTGGGCGCGACAGCGAGCATTCTGTTGGAGGGCGACGAAGCCCAGGACATAGCGCCGGGCAAGTGGTACAAGGATTTCGTACCGATGGGCGCCTCGGCGAACGCCACTACGGTGCTCTATGGCACGGCCTGGTTGCGTGTCGGGCTGCTGGCGGAAACGAGGGAATCCCTGCGTGAGGCGCAGCGAAGGGACGGGGTGCAAAGGGTATTCAGCTACGACGCCGAGCGGGTGGGGGCGGAGGTGCCAGCCTACGCCAGTTACGTCGATCAGCAGGTTCAGCGTCTGGGCCGCCAGCACCCGCTGATCAAGACCCAATACTACCTGGAGGAGATTGACGGCAGCGGCGGGTTGTTTACCGCCGGACGCCAACAGAAGATGCGTGGCGAGCACCGGAGACGGCGTGGGCCGGAACCGGGCAAGACGTACGCCTTGCTGCTCGACATCGGCGGCGAGGATGAGGTGGCCGGGCCGGCTGAACTGCGCCTGACCCTGAAGAATCCGAAACGCGACGCCACGGCGCTGACGGTGGTCGAGGTCGAACGACGCGGCCCCAAGCTGCCCACCTACCGGGTGGTTGACCGTCGCCTGTGGCTGGGTGTGGCCCACAGCACACTCTATCAAAACATCCTCGAACTGGCGGAGCACTGGAATGCCCAACGCATCGTGGTCGACGCCACGGGTGTCGGCGCGGGTATCTTTAGCTTTCTGCAGGGCCGTCTGCAAGAGCGGGTGGTGGGGGTAACGTACAGCGCCAGGGTCAAGAGCCAGCTCGGGTGGGATTTTGTGGCGGCCATCGAAACGGGGCGGTACCTGGAGTATGTGCCTGACGAGAAATCAGACACCAGGCAGTTCTGGTACGAGGTCGGCGCCTGCGGCTACGAGGTGGTGCCTGGCCCTGGACAGGTGCTGCGCTGGTCGGTGGCCGGCAGCCCGCGCTATGACGGTCTGGTGGCGGCCGGTCACGACGATCTGCTGATGAGCGCCTCGCTGTGCACGGTGCTGGATGACGAGATCATGGGCACCGGTACGAGCGCGAGTATAACGCACGCGGATCCACTGGAAGAAATGGA
>CBDUWJ010000476.1:0-2209 GCA_965370895.1 uncultured Anaerolineae bacterium
CCCGTGTTCCCAACCTTCTTTCCGCCTTCAGGGCAACGGCGGCATCCAGGTTGCTTCGAAGGACAAAAGGGGTTCTGCTGTACACACACGGGGATGCCAATAGACGAGGACACCTGGAAAGCGGCGGTGGTTTCGGCCCACTGTGCAATTGCCGGGGCGAGGGTTCTGCGATCTGGAGAATCAACTGTATAAGCTCTATGCCGTCCACCGGGGCATCACGCTGGCCCCGACTTCTTTTGCGGCTACTGCCATCTGAATAACGCGGCCATTGCTGCACAGATGTTGCGTGAAAACGGCGAACGAGTTGCCATCACGGAAATGGCACCCAGGCCATCTTTTACTCAGAGCCAGGCGTATGGTATGGCTCTCTTCACATTGACCCTGGTACAGACTACCCTTTCTTCGCCGGTTACGCAGATGAGGTTGGCATAGGAGCGGGTGAGGGTACAAATTGGAACGTGCCACTGTCACCTGGAACTGGCCAAGGCCGGTATTTGTCTGCGCTGGAAACCCTTCTGGTGCGCTTGTGATTGCCGGCGCATTTTGGGCATGTATCGCTGGATAGTGCGCTTGCTGACCCTGATGCCCAGTTTTGGCAATTCACCACCGATACGCTCTGCGCCCCACACCTGGTTCTCCTTCGCCATTTGTCTGATGAGGTCGATGGTTTCTTGAGGGATACGCGGCTTTCGCTTATTGAGCTTCGACTTGCGTCGCCAGTAGCGGCGGAACAGCTCCCAATGCCAGCGCAAAAGGGTGTCAGGCTGGACGATGTGTAGGGCTTGCTTCCACAACCGGGTGCATCGGGCCAGGAGAACGAGACGAACCCGATCGCCGCTCGTCAACTTGTACCGTTTCACCTGACGGTTGAGCACGATCAGTTGCTGTCGCAGGATTGCGTTCTCGGCGAACAGGTCAGCGCGGCTGCGGGTTATATCTGAAAATGGGCGAAAAACCATGGAACTGGCCTGCAACACGCTCCGTGTATGCCCCTGCGTGTACCAGGCCTGCCATACTGAGAATTGCTGTCCGAGCTTCTGACGTGAGTTCGGGCCCGCCAACCAAATTGGTCAAAGCGAGAGCAGACGGGGGGCCGGCGGTACGTGGGGGCCGCGCTTGCCCGGTGCCTGTGCCCAGGTACAATTCGTTGATCATGGGATCACCACTGCTCTCTGTCGAACAGATTCAGGCCAGATTGACCACCCGGGTCATGGGCCAGCAGATCCACTATTTTGCCTCGGTCGGCTCGACCAACGACGAAGCAAAACGGCTCGCGGCCGCCGGTGCTCCGGAGGGAACGCTCGTATTTGCCGGCGAGCAAACCGCCGGCCGGGGACGGCTGGGTCGGCGTTGGAATGCCCCGCCCAATCTCTGCCTGCTGATGTCGCTGGTCTTCCGTCCCTCGTTGCCGCCGGCCCAAGCCGCGCGCCTCACCATGCTCTGCAGCATAGCCATCGTCGAGGCCATCCAATCAGAAACCGGTCTACACGTGGGCATCAAATGGCCCAACGATCTCGTCGTTGCTGGACATCCATCCTCCCACCGGCGATCCCGCGCGCCCTTCTCGCAAGGTCCAGATGCAGCGCACCACCGAAAACTCGCTGGGATCCTGACCGAGACCATAGTGGCGGGAACAGAGCTCGCCGCTGTCATTGTGGGAATGGGAATAAACGTCAACGTAGACCCGGCCGCACTCGGACCTGTGATGACGCCGGCGACCAGCTTGCTGGCAGAGTTGGGCCGGCCGGTGGATCGGGTTTCCCTGTTGCTGGCCACCCTGGGGCAGATCGAATCGCGCTACGGGCAGGTGGCCAGTGGGCAGATTCACAACGACTGGCGTCAGCGGCTGGTCACCCTGGGGCATCAAGTGACGGTGACGGTCTCTGGTGAGCAGCTTTCTGGTGTGGCAGAGGACGTGAATCCGGATGGCGCATTATCGGTGCGGGATCTGGCAGGGAACTTGCACCTTATATCGGCAGGAGATGTCGCTTTGCGACCCGGCGCAAGAACAGCGACTTGACATACCTGCCAATTCGCCGTATCATCAGCCCTGAATCAGATGAGCATCATCCTCAGGGAGGCGGCTCGAGGAGGAGATAGACAATGTTGGATTATGACCAGCTTCGTCGCTCAAGCTCGGCGGCGGAGGAACGAGAGGAAACTCTTGAAACCAAAGGGGGCATGGGGAAGGCATGGCAAGCCATTACGC
>CBDUWJ010000477.1:0-2201 GCA_965370895.1 uncultured Anaerolineae bacterium
CGGCATAGATCTGGATGGTCGTCACCAAGAGCAGCATAATCACCGGCCCGTAGAACAGGCCCATCACACCGGCCCAGGCGAGACCGGCAAAGATGGATACCATGAACAGCGCAAAGTTGAGGGAAGCCTCTTCCACGAGCAGCTTTGGCCTCAGCAGGATGTCGATCCAATTCACCACGCCGTAAAAGCCAAACAGGACGATGGCCGCCTGCTGCCAATTGCCGGTGAGAAGCGATATGATGGCAATGACAATCACCAGCCAACTGATGCCCACCATCGGGATCATGGCCAACAGGATCGAGAGCAAGCTGAACAAGAAAACGTAGGGTAGGCCGGCGATCCAGTAAAAGACGCCCATCGCCAGACCTTGAATGATGGCGATGAGGAACACGCCCAGCACCAGCGACTTGACCATGGCCGTGATCTTGCGGTTGTAAATCGCACTGAGTTCATCTCCAAGCGGGCTGATCTTTTCGATTTGCGGGAGCAGGGTGTCGTAGACGGGCAGCACCGTGGCCACCACGATGACAAAGATGATGCCTTGCATCATAAAGTCCGGGATCGATGCCCCCAAGTTTACAGCAAACTCGGCCAAAGCTTGTGCCACAGAATGACCCAGAGATTCCACTTCCTCGCTGGTACTCGTTGCAGGCGGTTGGCTATCTGCCACCAGGGGCAGGTTTGCCAAGGACTGCTGGATGTCTTGAATCATTGCGTCCACGTCCAGGCTTGCCAGAGAGATGAATGCATCCGACAACTGGTTCACTGTCAGCCAGACTATCAGGAGAACAGGGATAATCAGTACCACAAAGAGGCTAACCAGTGTTAGTGAAGCGGCCAGGCCCTTGCGTTCCTTGACCCTTCTCTGTGCCAAGAACCAATCATAGATTGGTTTCGCAATAATCACCGTGATGAAACTGACAACGAGCACGGTGAAGAACGGCTTGATCATCAACAGCAGCAAGATGATCAGGATGGCGAATACAATGTAGAAGAACAGCCTCTCTCTCAAGTATGTGCTTTCCATCTTACCTCTCACTCCTCTCTCTCTATCCGTCAGGCGATGGCTGCTATTGGCGGTGGCCCTCCAGGACTGGCGGTCGGATCGGGCTCATTTTCCCCCAGCAGCCGGCGTCCAGCTTGTGCACCCTCCGATCAGGGTGCCCCGCCTTCCTCGGCCGGCGGCTCTGCCGGTTCCTCCGGGGCTGGTTCCTGGGGTGCAGCGGGCTCGGCCGGCTCGGCGGGCTCTGTAGGCGCGGCGGGCTCTGCAGGCGCAGCGGGTTCGGCTGGCGCCCGCTCCAGGATCCCAGTCCCGACCACCAGGCCCACGGTCCCCAGACACAGGCCGACCAGGGCGATGATGAGCACCGCTGTCACCAGCCAGCCTGGGATCAGTCCCTGGCTGACCACGGTGCCGCTCAATCTCTGGGTCTGCAGTTCTGCCGACTCGACCCGCGCGGTGAAAGGATGGCTTTTCTGCCCACCAAAGAGCCGGGGGTTGTGGGGCGAGGCACGGAATTCTGCCGCAGCCGTTCCCCCCGCAGTCACGCGCACCTGCTGTGTGGAATCCGGATTGAAGGCCAGGTCGTCGTAGTCGCCGCGCCAGGTCAGGGTATAGACCGCCTCGACGTTGCCGTGGTTTTCCACGGTGACCTGGCCCGGTTTCCCGGCGGCCAACCGCTGCGGATGCAGCTCGCTGCTAAATTCAGTGTAGGCTCCCACCATCAGCGTGCAAGCCGCCGAGGCTACCTGCCCGCCCATCGCCTGGCTGTTGGCCCGGATCTGGATCGGGTACTGGCCGGCGCGGCTCTGGAGCGAGGATGGTGGCTGGATGGCCAGCGCCACTTGCTGTTGCTGGCCTGGGCCCAGCGTGATAAAGGCCGGGGGCGTGGTCACCCACCCACCCGGGATGCCATCGACCGCCAGGGTCACCACATCCTCCGCCGTCCCCCGGTTGCTGAGGAGGACGGGGACGGTGGTCGTGCTCCCTGGCTCCGCGCGAAACTCGGCCGCTGCCACGCCGATCTCGATCTGGGGCTGTTCTTCGAAAGGTCTTTCCGCTGCCATTGTTCCTCCGTTTCAGTGTCTGTTCCCGCTGTGATCCTCTGGATGCCGTTTCTTCTGACGTAGTGGTGCCTGCGCGCCCGTTCACTCGGCCGGGGTGATGACGCTCACCGCGCCGGGGTGATGACGCTCACCGC
>CBDUWJ010000478.1:0-2196 GCA_965370895.1 uncultured Anaerolineae bacterium
GCCAAAGGGCGCCAGAGGATTCTCGCCCTCGAAGCGATCCTCGTTCAGGTAGTAGACGCCCCCGGCGCCGATGGCCACCGGTCCGTCCTTCTGGGAGCGCACCATCACAAAGCCGACGCCCTCGTGCTGCGCCAGCCCGGGTATCATCGCTGGGAACGCCTCTTCAATCTGCTCCTGGCTCATGCGCTCCGGCCATTGGGTGAAAGAGATCAGTCCCAGGTTGCCGGAGGCCAGGGCGTACACATCCGGCTTTTTCTCGTCGCCATTCTGCGCTTCATCATCTGCCGGGCTGGCTCCCGTGTCCTCCATTCCGGCATCCTCGACCGTTTGCCCCTGGATGACGCCAGCAACGGCCTTGGTGGCGCCTGACGGGTCGTTCTGGATAGCGTCAGTCAGCAGGATGTTGAGGTGACCCCAGCCCTCGTCGCCCATGCCGCCGCCCTCAACGATTACCTCTGCGCTCATGAGCTCGCGGACAAAGTCTTCCAGTGACATGCCGTACCGCTGCAGGAAGGTGGCGCCCTGAGTCTGGCCGTGATCGGAGAGGATGACCAGGTGGTAGGGCCGTGGCGCATCCTGGATGGCGCTCTCCAGGCGGCGGAATTGCCGGTCAATCTTGTACAGGCTGTCGAACGCGCCGGGGTCCAGGATGCCGGAGTGGTGGGCGATCTCGTCATAGCCCACAAAGGTAGAGTAGGCCGACGACCGCCCGGAGAACATGTCACCCAACAGCGTGTCGATGTTCAGATCGAGCATCACCACGGACATGGTCGCCCGGATGAGGGGATATTTCCCACCCCGGTGGTGCCTGTCCAGGATGGGCTGCACGTTGTGCTTGCGCGCCCAGCGGAACTGGCGCTTCTCGTTGAAAATGTCCCCGAGAAAGTAAAGTAGGGTGCGCGACGTGTTGTAGGGGTCCGCAAAGAAGGCATGGAAATCCGAGGTGTGGAACTTGTGCGGATCCAAGATGGAGCTGGCCGTGGTCATGACGTAAGGGGCATCGCCTGATAACATGTTGCCCCGGCTGCAGCCGTCATAACACAACAGGCCGTTGCCGTCCGAGTGTTGCTTCTCGATCTGGGGCAACATCTTGGGATCGCTGGAGGAGATGACCTGCCCGCTGGCCTTGTCGTACCAGCGAAAGGCGGGCATATCACTATTGCTGCCATGAAGAATGCCCGCCTGGCTGGCCGAGGTCTGGGAAGAGGTATCGGTCTCCCAACCCGTCAGTACGTGGCTGCCGCTCTCCAGCCAGCCTGCCAGAGTGGGCATATAGCCTTCGCGCATGGCTTTTTCCAGGATGGGCCGGGCCAGGCCGTCGATCTCCAGAAAGAACACGCCGGGCACGTCGGTGGGCTGCGGCTTGGCGACGCGCTTCATGCGCCGCTTCAGCTGGTTGCGGCGCCAGGTGGTGTCGTCGTCGATGGTCAGCAGGCTGCTCAAGATCAGCGTGATACCCGTCATGCCCAGCGCCATCCAAAAAGCGGTCCAGAAGCCATCCACACTAAAGCCCGGCAGGAGTTCTGCGGCCAGCCACACCATCAGGCCGTTGAGCAGCAGCGCGACCAGACCCAGCGTTAGAACAGCAAAGGGAACCAGGATGTAGCTCAGGATAGGCCACAGCACAGCGTTGAGCAAGGCGATGGCGACGACGGCGAGGATGGCCGTACCCAGATTGTCAATCTCTACGCCATTCAGCAACCAGCTCATCATCCCAAATGCCACAACCTGCACGGCCCAGATTATCAGTATGCGAATGAGCGGGCGTTTCGTCCGGGCTTGTCTATGTCTCTTCATGGTCTGTGCTCCTCCACCTGCTTCCGGGTTCATGGTGAATCGGTTCTTCGTCGCCCGCTTCGCTCTGCGGTCGGTGCGGCGCCTGGTTCAGGTCTGCCTGGATGTGTCCCAACGGCGTTGGTCTTGGCAATCGATGTCTACCCTGTTGGTTATTGATATCTTGACCGGTCCCTGCTGCAATCGCACCAGGCTGAGTATGGATGTCAGCCGACGATTATGTCATCGAGGGGGCGCTTTGGCACGTGATGGACGCCCTCGCTATCCCGCCAGTACTCGATGTCACCCTCTGGCCCCACGGTCTCGATCCTGACCTCTTCCCTGGGCTTGCCCAGCGCCAGGACCAGGAGGATCTCGTAGCGAGGTGCGATCTCGAGCGCCTGGCGCAGGCTTTCTCGCTGT
>CBDUWJ010000479.1:0-2183 GCA_965370895.1 uncultured Anaerolineae bacterium
CGGAAAGAGGTTGGCGAGCCCTTCATCCCAGTCCTCGGGCAGCTCGCCGCGCAGTTCGGCCTGCAGGCGCGCTGCCAGGTCGGGATAGGCATTCGCATACCTCTCCAGCCGTTCCTGCCAGGCTCGCTCCGCCGCCCGCCCTCGGTCCACCGCCTGCCGCATGTGGTCCCGCACGTCGTCGGGCACGTAGAAGGCTGGTTCCTGTGGCCAGCCCAAAGTCGCCTTGGCGGCACGCACGCCCTCCTCACCCAGTGGCTCGCCGTGAACCTTGGCCGTGTCCTGCTCCGGGCTGCCGTAGCCGATGACGGTCTTGCAGATGATGAGCGATGGGCGCTCCGTGTCGGCCTGGGCCTGGCGAATGGCCGGCTCGATGGCAGCGATGTCGTGGCCGTCAATCGGGCCGATCACCTGCCAGCCATAGGCTTCGAAGCGCTGTGCCACGTTCTCGCCAAAGGCGATATCGGTGCGACCTTCGATCTGAATGTCATTGTCGTCGTAAAGGTAGATCAGCTTGCCCAATTTGAGGGTGCCTGCCAGGCTGGCCGCCTCGCTCGTCACGCCTTCCTGCATGTCACCATCAGAGACGATGGCATAGGTATAATGATCGATGATCTCGTGTCCCGGCTCGTTATAGTGCTCAGCCAGCCAGCGCTCGGTGATGGCCATGCCGACGCCGTGGGCAAAGCCCTGGCCCAGCGGCCCGGTGGTCATCTCCACGCCCGGTGTCTCGCGGTATTCGGGATGACCCGGCGTCTTGCTGCCCCATTGGCGGAATTCCTTGAGATCCTCCAGCGAGAGATCGTAGCCGGTCAGGTGCAGTAGGGCGTAGAGCAACATCGAGGCATGTCCGGGCGAAAGGACGAACCGGTCCCGGTCGGGCCAGTCCGGGTTGGCAGGGTTGTGTTTGAGGAAGCGATCCCAGAGGGTGTAGGCCATGGTCGCCGCACCCATGGGTGTGCCGGGATGGCCCGATTTCGCCTGTTGCACGGCGTCCACGGCCAGGAAGCGGATGGTGTTGATGTTTCGTTGATCCAGCTCAGATTGATGCGACATGTAATTCACGATCCCCCTTTGAATTCGACAGCCTCAGACAGAGACCTCTTTCACTGATTTGACGCCTTCAGTAGCCAATGTCTTACCGGCTCGTGACGCGCCTCCGGCCCGCTTCTAGACATGCCTAGTGGCGTCTCCCAAGGTCACACCCGCAGGCATATCGCCGTCCGAAAGCGGTTTCAGATGTCAGTCGGTCTCCCCTGCGTAGATCCTGCTCATTCTGTCGAGCATGAGCAGAGCTGCCGACTTTTCACGCTGAAATGTGTTGCGTCCGATGATCGAACCAAACCCGCCCCCGTCGCGGATGGCGCGCGCCGCATCAAAGATGGCTTCCTCGTCATCCTTCTTGGCTCCGCCGGAAAAGATGACAATGCGACGCCCGTTGAACGCACTTTGCACGACGTGGCGCACCCGTTCAGCCTGCGTGTCCCGCGGAATCTGGTATTCCTCATAGACCTTCTTGGCTGCATCTTGTTCGAGGTGCGCAGAGGGCAATTTGACTTTGATGATGTGAGCCCCGAGCTGGGCGGCGATCTGCGCGGCGTACGCAACGACGTCAAGGGCGGTCTCCCCCTCTTTGCTCAAGCCGCTGCCACGCGCGTATGACCAGACGACCACCGCTAACCCTGCCGACTTGGCCTCACGAGCGATTCGCCGCAACTGCTCGTATAGCAGACGGCGTTCGGCTGTGCCGGGATAGATGGTATAGCCGATGGCGCTGCAACCCAGGCGCAAGGCGTCCGAGACTGACGCCGTCTGCGCACCCAGGGGGTCTTTTTCATCCTGTAGTCCATCGTGGTTATTCAGCTTGAGAATGAGTGGGACCTGCCCAGCAAACTCGGCAGCTCCGGCCTCGAGAAAACCAAGGGGTGCCGCATAGGCGTTCAATCCAGCTTCGATGGCAAGCTGGAAATGATAACGGGGATCGTAGGCCGGTGGGTTGGGTGCAAAGCTGCGTGCAGGGCCGTGTTCAAAGCCCTGGTCCACGGGCAGGATGATCATCTTGCCCGTCCCAGCCAGCCGCCCGTGGTTCAACAAGCGGGCCAGGTTGCTGAGCACACCGGGGTTCTCGCCCCGGTACCAACTGAGGATTTCGCGTACTCGATCAGTCATCAGAAGTTCTCCTTTTC
>CBDUWJ010000480.1:0-2177 GCA_965370895.1 uncultured Anaerolineae bacterium
TGCGGCTAGTGACTCAGCGGCAGACAGCGCCGGGAGTGGTGTGCGCTGCAGGTGGCGTTGGGGCAGAATCGTGGGCATCGATAGATCCAAGGCTGCTTTGGTCTGTTGAGGCAAGCAACAGGCTCAAGGTAATCGCATTTGGACAAGGCCCAACAGTGGGGTTCTCATCTGCTGGGCCTGGATCAAGTGCAACCCTTCGGGCTTGAGGCCTTCAAGGCGCAGCCGCCGGCTGCTTTCCAGGCCAAATGCCTCGGACGTGACAATCCGACTTGGCAGAATCGACTCGGGTTCCCTCCAAGACTTCAAACGCGATCGCCCTGGACTCGGCCAATCTCGAGGACGCGGTTGCACCTTCCTGGGAAGAATGGTACAATCTGCGTTAGCAGGAACGCTGCCATATCCAGGGCATTTGCTGAACCAGCACAGATCCCAGAATGCCTGGAGGAAAGCAGGGACTATAATGTTGAATCACGTCGTATCACGATCTCGCGGTACAAACCGTCCACCCTGTCTTGTGTGGCTTGTCGTCTTGGCGCTGGTGGGTGCTGTGACTTTTTTGGCACTGCCGGGACTTCCCAGCAAAGCCAGCGGCTACGCAACCTTGGTCGTTTCAGAAGGCGCAACTTGCGGCCCCGTTACCCTTGCCGTTTCAGAAGGCGCAACAAGCGACCCCCAGGCATGGCGCGCCGCCGGAGTAGTCGAGACGCCGCCTTGCGATGTGGGCCAGGACAAACAGGTGACGGGTTCGCCCGCGCCCGCAATCTTCCTGCCCCTGGTCCTCAATGGCCATCCTCAAGTCCCTGAATCGTCGTTTGGGGTAGCCCTGAATTGGTTCCGCCAGCGAGGGGACAAAGTACCGCCGTTGGGAGCATCGTGGATCCGCACCTGGCTCCTCTGGTCCTGGATCGAACCGCAGAATACCAGACCAGAGAACTATCAATGGCCCGCTTGGTTTGATGAGGAAATCGCCCAACTCTCGGCCAGCGGCATCAGGCCCATCCTTACAATTCAAGGGAACCCGTCCTGGGCAGCTACCTATCCTGGCGGACCTGTTGACCTGGTGGAACTCGGCGAGTTGGTGGAGTTTATGGAAGCGGCCGTGGCCCGCTACAGCGCGCCGCCCTACAATGTCAAGCACTGGGAATTCTACAACGAACCGGACAATACCAGCGAACTCTACGCGCAGACCGGCGGATGGGGCTATTTTGGGCACCAGCCTGAGGCGTACGTCGAGTTGCTGGCCGCCGTGTACGGGCCGATGAAGGCCGTGGACCCGGAGGCCCAGATCGTCTTTGGCGGCCTGGCCCTCGACAACTGGACGACCGATGATCCACCCGGCAACTATGCCAGGGACTTTGTGGACAAGGTCCTGCAGAATGGAGGCGGCGCCTATTTCGACGTGATGAACTTTCACTACTACATTGCCTTTCGCCACAATTGGGATCCCCACGGTCCCGGCATCATCGGCAAGGCAACCGCGCTGCGGGAAAAGCTGGCCTCCTATGGTGTGTACAAACCGCTCATCTGCACCGAGACGAGCATGTGGAGCGATGCACTGCACGGCGGCAGCGACGAACTGCAGTGCCGCTACGTCCCGCAGGTCTTTGCCCGGAGTATGGCAGCCGGCCTGCAGACCACCATCTGGTACCGGTTGGTTGAGGGGGGTGCCGTCGGGGACTGGAAGTATGGCTTGATGGACTCCGACGTCAACCCCAAACCCTCATATCGTGCCTACCAGACGATGGTTCGGCAATTGGCCCCAACCCGGTATGTGCGCACCCTCGACCCCGGAGAGACGGGTTCCGATCAGATCGAGGCTTATGAGTTCGACACACGCGATGGCTCGACCCGCATCCTCGTCGCCTGGACCAACGACGAACTGGCCCATGCGCTCGTGCTGGAGACCGCCCGGGTCGTCGTGGTGGACAAGTTCGGTGCCAAGACCACGATCGACGACGGGGGGGATGGTACGGCGGATGGCCGTGTGCGGGTTGACATCGGTCCCAGCCCCGTCTACCTGCGTTTCCAACCTTGAGAGGGCAGACTTGAGGCTGTTCTGATTGTCTCCAAAGCCAGGCCGACGCTGAACGGCGCCTGGAAGACGACTATGAGGCTCCCGCTAGCGGCCTCTCCTCTGACCTAACACCGGAGGAAGTGGCCCACCGCGAGCTACTGGA
>CBDUWJ010000481.1:0-2149 GCA_965370895.1 uncultured Anaerolineae bacterium
ATTGGACATTGCCCGGCGTGGGCTCATTGCCAAAACCGCTCCCCAACGTCTCTGGAAAAGTAACCATCTGGCCTGAGCGTCTCAGGCCCGGGCGTGTTTTCTTCCTCTCACCTCCTTGGTGCCGGCCTTGGAAGACTTGACTTGTACTGCCCCTGCGTCTTCATCCCGGCGATGGTGGGACAGGGGCGTGAGTTTGATCCGGACTATTATACCTCATTTGCCTGATTTGCGCAAATTGTGGAGCGGGAGGCTGGCCCCAATGCGACACGGCGCGGTTACCAACAAGCAAGCAGTCTAGTCATTGCGAGTTCATCCATGGCGCGGGGCGGCACTCAAGGCGGAATGACACCGCAGCCTGTCATTGCGAGGAGACCGCAGGGCGACGAAGCAATCCCCAACTGCCTGGCAGCCTGTCGGAGAACCCCGTAGAGGCGGTTCTCTGGCCGTCGATTCAACTCATTTCTATCGGGATCGCCGGGTATGGAAACCCGGCCTACGTTCTGGCGCTCAGGATGACCGGCTGCGTGGTGCCCAGTTTCTTCCATATAGAGTGGCGGCACACGCCATGGATGGATTCGCAATGACGAAGCCGACGACGTGGAGAGGAGCGCATCCGAGCCGCAACCGAGCTGCCTACACAAAGAGTGGCACGACCGTGCCATGACAGGCGACTTCCACGTCCTCCGGGCTGGGCTGGCTTATCTTGCGTGAGCGACGATCTTGTACAACTCACCGCGGTTCATAGCCAGCAGGTATAGTTCGCCCGCACCATCCTCGCCGAAGGAGCTCAGGCGCAGGTCGGCTTGCGCCAGTTCCGCTACCCGCCACGCACCGTCCTGGGTGGGGGCCAGACCCCAGATCCTGCCGCTGCAATAGTCGCCAAAGAGGTAAATGCCGGTCAGCAAGGGGAACTCTTGCCCCCGGTAAACGTACCCGCCTGTCACGGAGCAACCCTGGGCGTGGTCGTATTCCACGACGGGCAGGGTCAATCCAGCCTGGTTGCAGGCACGGTTTTCAGGGAAGCAGTGGGTCGCCTCCATGATGGGCCAGCCATAATTCTGGCCACCGGGGCTGGCCACCCCCTGCACATCGAGCTCTTCGTATTGGTTCTGGCCCACGTCCGCGATGTACAGATCGCCGGTCCGCCGGTCGAAGGAGTAGCGCCACGGGTTGCGCAGGCCGGTGGCCCAGATCTCGTCGCGCACGGCCGGGTTGCCGATGAAGGGGTTGCCGGCCGGCACGGCGTAGGGCTGGCCGCCATCCACGTCCAGGCGCAGCATTGCCCCCAACAGTGTCTGGCCGTTTTGCCCGTTGCCAAACTTGTCGCCTGACGCGCCGCCATCGCCCGTGCCGATGTACAGGTAGCCGTCTGGGCCAAAGGCCAGGTGCCCCCCATTGTGGTTGGTCGCCGGTTGGTTCAGGGTCAGCAGCACGGTCTCGCTGCCAGGATCGGCCTGGGCCGGATCGGCGCCCAGCGAGAAGCGGGCTATGACGGTATCCCCTTGGTGGTCCGTGTAGTTGATGAAAAAGAAGCCGTTGTCGCTGTAGGCGGGGTGAAAGGCCAGACCCAGGAGACCCTGTTCGCTGGCGGAGGAGCCCACGCGATCGCTGATGTCGAGAAAGGGGGACGGGGCCATCGCCCCATTTTGCACGATGCGGACCCGGCCCACCTTCTCCAGGATGAACAACCGGTGACTTCCATCGCGCGCGCTGGCGATGCCCACCGGCGTCTCCAGGCCAGCGACCACGAGCTGCAGTTCCACTTGAATGGTTGCCGGATCACGCGCTCCCAGGTCTGGAGTGGACGTGGGGGTGGAAGTGGATGCCGGTGTTGGAGTGGTGGTGGGTGCTGGCGTTGGAGTGGCGGTGGGTGCTGGCCTTGGAGTGGCGGCGGGTGGCAAGCTGGTAGGCGTGGCGATTGGTGGATGGGCGGTGGGTGTGGTGCTGGGTAGGGCGGGCGGCGGCGTGTGGCTGGGCCGAGCCGTCACCGGCGTGTCGCTGGGTGGAACCGGCGTGTGGCTGGCGCGGGGCAATATGGCACCTGGGGTCACGGTGACACTCGGCTGGATGGAGACAACGACGACGGGTCCAGAGGTACCCCCCTCGCGGCCATCCTCACCGCAGCCAGCGAGGCACAGGGCCAATAGCA
>CBDUWJ010000482.1:0-2147 GCA_965370895.1 uncultured Anaerolineae bacterium
ATAAACTCTGGATCGGTGATGACCACCGAGTTTGCACTGCCGTAGGGATTGGATACATGGGCGTCGGCCTGGTTGTCGTTCATCCACTCCTCGCCGTCGCGCAGGTATCGGAGCACATACGCTCGCCCCAGAGCCGGATCCAGGGTGAGGCGCCAGTGACCTTCGCGATCCCGCTGAAGAGGATGGGACGTACGATTCCAGTGGTTGAAATCGCCGACCAAATAGATGACGTCTGCCCAGGTGCAGTTGGGCATAACGAATGTCACCCGCGCCATCGACCTTCCCTCCGTATTGACAAAAGTCTTCTGGATCATAGAGCTTACTCCTCGATCCTCATCCTGCACCTGCGCGCAGCGCGGTCACGTTTTGAGCTACCGACGCTTTGTTGTTGTAAAGGCTCGACCCTGCTACCAGCACCCCGGCACCGGCCTCGACAACCAGTGGTGCAGTCGTCTGTCGGATCGAGGCTTCAATCGTAGCCATTTGACTCGGAGCCTTCCATCATGCTCTTGACCCCTCCTGATCAGGCGCTAACTCTTGAGCTACAGCCCTTGCCGCGTGCTGGGAGACGACGTGCTCGACGACCTGAGCCAGGTTGGTCGGGTCGTCGACGATGTGACTGGCCGGGAGCAGGCCCGCTTGATGAAGGCCCTCGCGGGTGAAGGGCGTGCTCACGGCGACGATGTGCATCCCGGCAGACAGGGCCGCATTCACCCCAGCGGGCGAATCTTCGATCACCAGGCATTCGCTCGCCGCGACGCCCAACTCCCGGGCCACCAATTGATAGATCTCGGGGTCCGGTTTGCCGCGTTCCACATCGTCGCGGGTGGCGACAAAGTCAAAGGCCTCTTTGAGATCGAGGATTTCCAGCACGCGCTGGGCCTGTTGGCAGCGGGACATTGTGGCCAGGCCCACTTTGCAACCCGCCTGCCGGGCCGTTTGGAGCAAGGCTACGTTGTGCGGCCACTGATTGTTGCGCAGCATCTCTGGGTCAGCAAGCATCGCGTCGTAGAACTGCATCCGCACCTGGACGAATGCTTGCCAGGGTGTCTCGACCCCGAACTCGGCCATGCGCGACCGGGCGGCCTCGTGCAACCTAAAGCGCTCGATCAACGCTTGGGCCACCTCCCGTCGCGGCAGACCCACCACCTCTTTGAACGCCTCCACTACCTTTGCCTCCCCGGGTGTCTGGGGCCTGTCCTGAGCGGAGTCGAAGGAACATAGTTCGACGGCGGCGCGGGCATAGGACAGGGCTTTGAGCCTCTCCGTTTGCACCAGGGTGCCGTCCAGGTCAAAAATCATGGCGGTGATCACAGAAGCACCTCCCCCAACGTCAGGGCCGCAACTATGATAAAGAGCACGCCCAAGCCGCGCTCCAGCACACGCTGAGGAATGTGGCTGGCGAGTCGGGATCCCAGTTGCGCGCCGAGGATCACTCCGGGCACGGTAAAGATGACGATGCTCAAGACCGTGGTCAGCACCTCGCCGCCGATCTGAGCGAACCGGACAAAATGCCCGGCCGAAGCGACCAGCACGGTGAGTGCTACTACAAAGACGCTGGTTGCTACCGAAACCTTACTGGGTACCCGGCAGCGTTGCAGCAGAAAGTAGCCGTTCAGTTCGCCCAGGCCGGTGGAGATCAGGCCCACGAACAGGCCGCCCACCCCGGCGATGAGCCGTCCCTCGGTCTTGTTGCAGACTTTGTAGTGGATCTCTTCACCCTCCGCAGTGATCAGGCAGGTCTCGGCCAACTCGCCGCCGTACTCCTCGTCGATGGCGGAATCCATGCGAACGACGTCCTTGTGCTCCGGCGCCCGCAGAAAGCTGATGGCCACGACAAACAGTCCCACGCCCAGGATCACTTTCAGGAAATCGGGCTCGATCCAGCCCGCCCCCCAGGTGCCCAGCAGAGCCGCGGGGATAGTCGCCACCAACAGGGCTCCACCCAGCCGGTAGTCGATCAACCGCTTGCGGGCATAGGCATACAGCCCGCTGGCAAAACCAAAGACCTCGGTGATCAGCCCCGTGCCGATGGCTACTTCGGGCGGCAGGCCCAGAGCCAGCATGAAGAAGGGCGAAAAAAATGTGGCGCCACCCACGCCGGATGCCATGGCAATGGTGGCGAAAAGCACTGCGATAGGTAGCAT
>CBDUWJ010000483.1:0-2141 GCA_965370895.1 uncultured Anaerolineae bacterium
CACCTGACCCACGGCAGCGAGTTCAACTTCTCCGGCAAGCGTTATGAGGTGGTCAGCTACGGTGTCAGTAGAAAGACCGGCAAGCTGGACTATGACGAGATCCGCGACCTTGTCCGCGAACACAGGCCCAGGATGATCATCGCCGGCTATACCTCCTATCCCTGGGCGCCTGATTGGCAGGCCTTTGCCGACATTGCCCACGATGTGGGCGCCGTGCTGCTGGCCGACATCAGCCACCCAGCGGGCATGGTCATCGCCGGAGCTTTCCCCAGTCCTGTGGGCATCGCCGACGTCATCACCTTTACCACGCACAAGACGCTCTGCGGTCCGCGGGGCGCCGTCATCCTGACCACCGACGAGGTAATGGCCACCAAGATCGACATGGCCGTCTTCCCCGGCGAGCAGGGTGGCCCCCACACGCAGAAATTCGCGGCCATGGCCGTGGCTTTCAAGATCGCCCAGACGGAATCGTTCAAGCGACTGCAGTGGCAGATCAAGGTGAATGCGGCTGCCCTGGCTGAGGGACTGCAGCAGCTGGGCCTGAGACTGGCCTACGGCGGTACCGATTCCCACTTTTGCATGCTTGACCTGAATAGCGTCACATCGGACACCGGCTTCCCCCTGCGCGGTGAGCCGGCAGTGCGCATCCTGGACCTGGCCGGCATTGTGACCAACAGGAACACCGTCCCTGGAGACGAGATCACGGCCCTGGGGATGGGCATCCGCCTGGGCACACCCTGGCTCACCCAGCGCGGCTTTGGGCCGGCCGAGATGGACGAGGTCGCGCGCCTGATCCACAAGACCGTGGTAAATATCCGACCCTTCAGCTACATTGGCCTCGCTGGCGAGCTGCCACGCGGCAAGATCGACCTGGATGTGCTTGAGGAGATCAAGCACGAGGTGGCGGAACTGGCGGCGAAGGGCGTTGCCGAAACCGAGGACAGGGGTAGCGAGTATCCCCACTACTACAAGCTGCTCAGCACCGTGCCGTGCTCCTATCCTGGTCTCAGACAGCCGGAAGGGCGCGCGGAGAGCCCCGATCTCGAAGCTCAGCTAGGGGCTGTTCGCTCCGGTGCTGCCCTCTTTGACCTGACCGACCACGGACTGCTCCTGGTGGTAGGAGATCGGGCTGAACCCTCCCTGCAACAGATCATGACCAGCGACGTGTCGGCTCTGGAGCCGGGCGACTCACAACTTGCCTTTCTGCTCGACATGGACGCCCAGGTAATCGACGATGTTTCTGTCCTCCGCCTGCCGCTGGACGACATCGGGCGCGATCGCTATCTCGTGTCTACCAACCCGGAGAACCACGAGCGGGTCAAGGCCTGGCTGCGGGCCATGGGCGACGGCTACACTCTCTTTGACCAGGAGGACCTGTTCCGCAAGGTGGAGGGCCCCATCATCGTGAAAGATCTTCGACAAGCAGAACCCGAGCAGTGCACCGTGGTCCTGGCCCTCCGCGGTCCCAAATCCGCTCAAGTCCTGGAGTCAGTGGGTGAGATCCCCGGCTACCGGTTCCGCCACAGCAACGATCGCATCGAGCTGGCCGTGCCGGCCGGCCAGATACAGTCGGTGTACGACCGGCTAGTCCAGGCCGGAGCCACCCCCGCCAGCCTTGAAGCGCGCAATACCCTGCGCGCTGAAGCCAAGCTGCCGGACTATGGCCAGCATCCCCGCTACGGTCCGGATTCGGGGCGGCCCTCCGGCCTGGAACTGTACAACGCCGGTCACCAGGATCGCTTTGAGCTGCGCGTACCCTATTTCGTCGGCTGTCGTTGCCTGGATCCAGCGCGCACCGATCCTGAATTGCCGGAGTTCCACTGGCAGGAGCCGGAGGATACCGCGCTGATGCGCACGCCCCTCTACGACTGGCACAAAGCCCACACGCGCAAGATCATCCCCTTTGCTGGCTGGGAGATGCCAGTCTGGTACAGCGGCGTCATAGACGAACACAATGCCGTGCGCAGGGCCGCCGGCTTCTTTGACGTGGCCCACATGGGCGTGTTCGAGATCAGCGGTCCCCATGCCACGGAATTCCTGGATCTGGTGTGCACCAACTATGCTCGCTGGTTTGAGCCGGGCGAGAGTTATTACACCTACTTTCTGGACCAAGATGGTCGCGTCATCGACGACCTGATGGT
>CBDUWJ010000484.1:0-2059 GCA_965370895.1 uncultured Anaerolineae bacterium
GTGCACCCCCTATCAAAGTACCGATGGACGAGCCGACAGCCCAGACCAGGGGCCACAGGATCAGCAGGTTGGAGGTCAGGCGGAAGATGGTAGCGTAGATCAGCCCCGCAACCAGCAGCACTAGCAACCCGCTAGGCGGATAGGTGCCGATGTGGTAGGCAGCAAAACTCAGGCCCGCCAGCAGCACCCCCGGCACGATGCCAAAAGCGCGATCGTAGCGCAATTGCAGCCAACCGAAGACAAAGAACGGTTCCCATAGGAGCACCGCGTTGAATATCAGGTGTGGTAGCCAGTCAATGCCGGTTGCCATGGCTCGCAGTCGGAAGGAGAAAAGAAGGGCAAGCCCAGCACCGATGAGCAAGCTGGGAAGCCAGCGTCGTGTGGTGATACCCAATTCGCTCAGTGGCTGTCTGCGGTGGTAGGCGATCCACCACACGGGCAGCAACACATTGACAATCAAGTTGGTCAGAATCGCCATCACGCCGACCACTGCCAGCAGATTGGGACGAAGCCAATGGATCGTGGCATAATAGGCCCCGGCCATCCACAACACCGTAGCCAGAGCCAGCACGGTGTCACCGCCGGGCGCCCACTTGAACCAAACCCGTCCGGCGCGGTGCCCCTGTTGAACAGTTGTTTCTGTCTGCATCATCTCACACCTCGTTTCTGCGTTGCAGTAGACGCACGATTCCCGCGACGAAATTCACCCTGGGCACCCTCTGCCCATAACACTCGTACTCTTTGCCAAACTTCTCGACGTTGAGTTGGTCCGCTTTGGGCAAGATCCCAAAGTAGACCAGCAGGATGGCCAGGATGCCCATCATCGTGCTAAGGCAGTGTTGAGCCAGCAGCATGAAGAACAAGCTCAGCAGCATGAAGGACAGGTACTGCGGATGCCTGACGATGGCATAAAGGCCCCGGTCCACGACCCTCGTCGTGTGCGTATAGCTCTGCCCTTTCGGCACACCCCCCAGTCTGCGCAGGGTGACCATAGGCAACAGGCCAAAGATGCACATGACCACCCACGTGATCCAGGCAAAAACCCTGAGCACCTGGTTCCCATCTTGATCGTAGACATAGAAGCTCATTGCCGTCTGGGCGACGATCAAGACAATCCAGAGGGGCCAGGCGAATGGCGAGACAGCCTTTTCCAATCGTTCCATCTCTAGTCTCCGTTTCCAAGATGCGCTTCACCCAGCGCTGCCCGCTTGCCGGTCGGAAACCGCCGAGAGAGCTATTCGTTTTGGCAGGCACGGTCAGCAGCAATCGCCCCGAGTTGATAACGCCTGTCCCTCAAAACCAGGTTCCCGCCGATAGCTGGGTGCCTTCGTTCACGCCTTCTTCTGTGAGAGATCTCCGCGCTGCAGCAACCGCACGATCCCCGACAGGAAGTTCAGCCTGGGCACACGTTGCATGTAGCACCGGTAGTCATCGCCGAACTTCTCGACGAGGCATTCGTCAGCCCTGAAGGCATCCAAATAAGTCAGAAGCATGGCAGGAATGCCGAGGGCCACGATCAGCCAGTGTTGCGCGATCAGCATGCACGCTACATTCAGCAGCATCCCCGCCAGAAACTGCGGATGCCGGACAATTGCGTAGACGCCGCTATCGACCAGCACGGTGGTCCGCATGTAGCCTTCGCCCTCTGGCACACCACCCTTGCAACGAAAGGTGATGATCGGCAGGATACCAAAGACGGCTGAGAGTCCCCAGAGGACATAGCCCACTACTCGCAGCGCCTGCAGCCCGGGCTGGTTGTAGAAGAAGGTCAAGACAATCTGCGCTACCGTCAGAATTCCCATGATCGAACCCGTAATCAGAGGGTTTACGCTGTAGATGTGGCTCTTCAATCGCTTCATCACCGGCTTTTCCTCTCGCGTAACGCCAGCCAGAACGGGAGGCCCACTGGCAGGTCCAGATACCGGTGGCCAACGTGATAACAGGGACAAACGAAACCACCGCCTCATCCTTTCGGACCACGGCGTGCATGTCATCCCACCCCCGGACCCATGCTCTCGCAGAATCGCCTGCGTTGTACAAGCCCATCATACCAGAATAG
>CBDUWJ010000485.1:0-2044 GCA_965370895.1 uncultured Anaerolineae bacterium
GGTAAGCGTTTCTACGGCAGCGGTCCAATCCTCGCCGGCCGTGGACACCTGGGCCTGGCCGCGATAGGCTATCGACAGCAAGTGCGCCAGATCCGCGTTCTTGGGTGCCCGCTCATAGGCCTGGACCAAAGCTTCGATGGCTTGGGGCCAATTCTCCATTTCGATTTCCGCCTGACCTTTGCGGTGGTAGCTCTCCACCAGACGGGCAAGCACGTCACTATACTCCGGCATCTTCTTTTGGGCCTGGGTGAAGGACCCAATGGCGGCGTCCCACCTGGCGGCGGCGAGGGCTTCCCGGCCAGCCAGATACCTCTGCGTGGTCTGCTGCCAGAGGCGTGCGTCCGCGTCGTCAGGCACCAGCGCAACGGCCCTATCAAACTGGGCCTCAGCCTGGGACTCTTGCCCAGCTTCGACCAAGGCCTGACCATACTGCATGTGCGTCGTGAACGACCACTGTCGCACCTCTTCTCCCGACGGGTCTATGCCCTGCATGATGGCGACAATCTCCAGGGCGCGATCCCAGTTCGGGCTGGAGAGGGCGGCCTGCAATTGAGGGATGAACTGCGCTGCGACCTGGCTTGGCGTCAGCGTCGGCGTAGGTGTGGGCAAGGGGGTGGCCGTGGCCAACACCGCAGCGAGAGCGGTACGTGGAGTGTTCAGCCAAGGTTGACCGGGTTCGGCTGACAGGTTGTTGGTCTCCGGAACCTCGATCCACCCTGCCACTGCACCCAGCACCAGGACCTCTACCAGTAGGAGACCAAGCGCTAGCGCGAGCAGCCCCCAAGCCCAAGGTCGCAGTCTGCCTCCCAGTCCCTTACGTGGGGAGGACTCGGCCAGCGCCTCCCCAGAGAGGGCCCGGGTCCGAGAATCAGTTGAAATCGCTGTTTCCACACTGTTATTCAACATGATATTTGTCAACTCCTATCGATTAGCCGTCCTATTATACCACCAATCACTCAAGTCTGCAAGCGTTTGGTCGCCTGGTCCGTTGCCTTTGCGATAGGACTAGAATTGGGGTATAATAGGCCGCGAGCTGACTCGGGCCGAATAGCCTTGGGCACAGACCGGGTCTTACTCACTGGGTACAGTCTCTGTGGACTCGTTCCGAGGATGCGAGGTTGGCCCACTAGGGGGTCGTCTTGAAAGCGCTCATCACGGGTATCTCTGGGTTCGTTGGCAGCCATCTGGTCGAACACCTACTGACGACCACCGATTGGCAGGTGGCTGGCACGGTCTTTGGGCCGTACGGCAGCATCGCCAGTCTAGCCAAGCGAGTCGAAAGCCTCGGCGAGTTGGAACTCTATCCGGCTGAACTCTCTCGCCTGGACGTGATGACCTTCATCCTCGAGCAGGCTCAACCAGATGTCATCTTTCATCTGGCCGCACAACCGCTTGTGACGGCCTCCCAGCACGATCCGTGGAGCACCTTGGAGACCAATATTCGCATGCAGCTCAACGTCCTGGAGGGTGTGGCCAGGACAAGACCCGATTGCCGGGTGCTAGTCGTAGGCTCCAGCGAGGAATACGGCCTGGTCTCACCGGAGGATGTGCCCATTAGCGAGGACACGCCCTTGCGCCCTCTGAGCGCATACGCCATCAGTAAAGTTGCCCAGGATCTGCTGGGATTGCAGTACCACCTGACCCACAAGCTCCACGTCGTCCGGGTGCGGCCCTTTAACCACATCGGTCCCCGGCAGCGCTTTGGCTTTGTCGCACCCGATTTTGCCAGCCAGATCGCCGCTGCCGAACTGGGCTTGCAGCCACGCGCCATCGAAGTGGGCAACCTCGCCGCCCGGCGCGACTTTAGTGATGTTCGGGATGTGGTCCGGGCTTACGTCTTGCTTATCACTCAAGGCGAGCCAGGTCAGGTATACAACGTGGGATCGGGGGAGTCCCATGCCATCCAGGAACTGTTGGATGCCCTGCTGGCTATGAGCCAGGTGCACATCGAGGTGCTGCCAGATCCAGAGCGGATGCGACCTTCGGACGTGCCGGAGAGCGTCTGCGACGCGACCCGGATCCGGGAGCAAACCGGCTGGCGGAC
>CBDUWJ010000486.1:0-2019 GCA_965370895.1 uncultured Anaerolineae bacterium
CGCAAGTTGGCGAGCCTCCTGCGGGACGATGGCCATCTGGTGCTGATCCTGACCGGGCAACGCCCGGCTGTGATGGAGGCGCTGCTGCTGGCTGCGAGTCGCGCGCGACTGGGCGTGGCCTCCCTCGTGCAGTGCGGAGCCGACTACCGCCTGGATTTGACGCCGTCCTTTCCCCCCCAAGCCCCCGTGAGCAGTTCCGAGGGAACTACCAAGGGGTTCCGGAGGAATTCCACCTCCCCTGCCCCTCTGGAGGCGCAGATCCAAGCGGCGACAACCAAGGCTGTCGCCGAAACGATCCGAACACGGGGCGAACCGGTGCCCTGGCCCTCTCTGCACGCAGCAATCCAGCGATGGTTGGCGGAATCGAGTCTGGTGGCCAGGGCGTTGGACGCAGAACGGGAGGGGGCATCCCCCCTGGACCTGGTAGCGGAGCACGTCCAGGCTGGGCTGGACGACCCTGCTTTTGTGCGTCTGGCTAGCGGTGAAGGAAGCCAGGAACTATGGTGGTTGGTCAACCCGGCCGGCGTTGCGCGCCCCCTCAGCGACCGGGTGGAGACAGCAGCTTATCAAGTGCTGCAAAACACGCTAGCCCTGACCGAGGTCGACTTTGCCAGGGCGCTGTTCGCGCAGTTTCCAGGCGCCCTCACCCCCGAAGCAACATTGGTAGCGACCTGCCTGCGGAGCTACGGCCGCGAGGTGACTCCCGGCTTCTGGCAGCTCCGCACGGAGGACCTGCCTCATGCTCGTCAGACCGAACAGCAAGGGATCGTCGAGCACCTGCAGGTCCTGGGACGGCGCTTTGGCTACCAGACCGCACCCCTGCCTCCCTTCGACGCCGCCTGGTTCGAGGCGGACCATGTCCGGGCGGTCTTTGTCGTGCGCTGGCAGGCGGCCGTGAGCGCGGCACTGGCTATTCTCGACCGGCCTGAGGGCTCCAGGCCCTATCTGGTGATCCCGGGTGGACGGTCGGCGCTGGTAAGCTACAAGCTGGCGAGAAATCCTGTCTGGCAACAGACCTTGGACGAGGCGGGCTGGGGCTTCATCAAGTACCGCCACGTACGTCACTTGGTAACGCAGCCCGATGTGGACCAGTACGCTCTGCAGACCATCGTCGGACTGGATCCTATCGTCGAAAAAGAGAGCGCACAGCTATCAATGTTTTAGGTCTGGATGACAGTTCCAATGTGGCCGTGACTGCAACAGGGATTGTCCTTACGGAATTCGAATGGTGCATCTATCATAATACCATAGAGTTGTTGCCTGTCGTCCTCGAGAGACAGGCGGCAACCTGCACAACGATAACCTTGAGTAGGAGGGAACGTCATGGAATTGGAGGGCAAACGCGTGGCCGTGTTGGCCGAGAACATGTATCAGGAACTGGAGCTGTGGTATCCACTGCTGCGACTGCGGGAAGCGGGCGCCACGACATTCGTGGTCGGCACAGGCAGTGCCGATACCTACACCAGCAAATCCGGGTACCCGGTGCGGGTGGACGTGGTAGCAGACCAGGTTCAGGCAGCGGATCTAGACGCGGTGGTGATCCCCGGCGGCTACTCCCCTGATCTGATGCGCCGCTACCCGGCCATGGTAAAGCTGGTGAGTGAGGCCTTTGAGCAGGGCAAGGTGGTGGCGGCCATCTGCCACGCCGGATGGATGCTGGCTTCGGCTGACGTCGTCAGAGGGAAACAGGCAACCTGCTTCTTTGCCATCAAGGACGACTTGATCAACGCGGGGGCGACCTACGTGGATGCCGAGGTAGTGCGGGATGGCAATCTAATTACATCGCGTGTGCCATCGGACCTGCCGGCCTTTTGCCGGACCATCATCGAAGCGCTCAGCGAATAGGCGGTCGCACCTTCGAGATGAACCATTCTTCCACTACGGTCCCTTCAAAGTTCTACAGCCGGCGCGGCGACGACGGATACACCGGGCTGCTCGGGCCGGAGCGCGTGCCCAAGTACGATCTACGCCCCGAGGCCTACGGCACGGTGGACGAGGCGCAAGCAGCCCTGGGCCTGG
>CBDUWJ010000487.1:0-2017 GCA_965370895.1 uncultured Anaerolineae bacterium
CTGCCGGTGGGGGCCCGCGTCGCGGGCATTCAGTCGTGAGCGCTCATACTCCATCGGCGGTACCTGACTGGTCTTTGGCATTCTCGGATCGACCTGGTCGGGCCTGTTCCTGAGGACTATCCTGGCGTTTCTGCCACCAAAGCACGCCCCCCGGAAGGCTGGCCGTTAGAATGATCGCCTGCATGGCGAAGGACATGGCCAGGGCCGAAGCCGGGTCAGTGACTGCTCGGGCGAGATCGTAGTACAGGACGATGAATATCCCTTGGTTCCAGCCAAGGCCTGAGGCAATGGACGGCAGGAAGGGGGCAAAGGCAGTCAGCGGTGTGAGCACGAACACCCACGCCAGGGGTACGGAAGTTCCCACTGACACCGCTGCCAGGTAGTTCACAATGCAGACCGCTACCACGCCAGCCAATCCTATGCCCAACGCAACCACCAGTGCTCCTCCATGGGTCCGGTAGACCTGCACGGAGTCGGACAGCTTCTGATAGAGGGGTAGAAAACGGCGCAGGGGTCCCAGGCCGAAGATGCGTTCTGCCAAGCGGCGCAGACGCTGGCTCATAAGGACAGCAAAGCCCATGGCATAGAAGACCAGAAGAGAGGACAGAGTTGTCAGTAGCCATAATAGGTCCGGGCGTTTTAGGGCCACCACAGCGTAGGCCAGTGCCAGGACCGCTGCCACGAGAAAGGCCGCCAGTCCTACCAATCGATCAACCAAGACCGATACTGCCACCTGCGCGCCCTGCCCCTCGGTGTGGCGGGCGAGATCCCAGCCCCGGGCGATGTCGCCGCCGATCATGCTGAGCGGCAGGTTGGCGAAGAAGAGACCTACTAGCTGGTACCGGTAGAGGCTCGTGTAGCGCACGCGCACATCGAGCGTGCGAAGCAGGTACTGCCACTTGAGTACCTGAATGCCTATGGCCACGAAATAGAGGGCCAGCGCCAAGAGCCAGGGTCCCAGCCGGAGCTCAGCAAGGATGGCTCCCCAGTCCGCCTGCTGGATCTCGGGACGGCTGACAATGTAGGCGACCAGGCCAAGGCTGATCGCCATCTTGACGAACGTAAGCAGCCTGTTTTTCCAGGGACTATTTTGGTTCAAGGGTCGTCTCTCGCTGCTCTACACCTCGACTCGGATCCTTGGTGCTCCAGGCCATGTCCCAAACGACGTGTTTCTTCTTCCTGACGCGATAGTCCCACGTGCCCAAGAGCCGGGAAAAGAGCTCCAACGAGCCGAGAATCCCGAGGGTGCCCACCAGCCGGATCGCCCCCCAGATCTCTTGCAGGGCGAGGCGCATCACGCGCGTATTCTGCAGACTGGAGACCTGATAGCCGTATTTGTCCTTCAAATAGAGGTGCCCAGCGTAGTTGCGGCGCCGCTGTCGGACAAAATCGCTCACGGTTTCAGGGCCCATGTTGTAAACCACGGCCTCAGGCGCATAGCGGACCTGCATACCGCGGCGGATGATCAGAGCTTCGACAAATGCTTCATCCATCGCCACATCAGGCGGTATCTGGTCAAAGACCTTGCGGAAGGCTATCAGTTCGCCCAGGCGGGGAATCTCCAGGCAGAGTTGGTGTTCCATCTGGAGTCGCAGGTGAGAGAGCACGCCAACGATGTGATCGGGGGTGTTGACCGCCACTTTCTGCGCACCGGTCATGCCCACACCCGGCTCCTTGAACATACGCACCATCTTCTCGATGGTGTCCTCGCGGGGCAGGGTGTCGCCACTTTCCAGCACGCAGATTCTCTCCCTGGCGTGCGACAGAAAGACGTTGATGGCCGACGTCTTGCCCTCGCGCTTTTCCTGGGTATAAAGCCGGATGCGGGTGTCCTTGGTCATATACTCCCGCACGATTTCCTCCGTGCGGTCGGTGCAGCCCGAGGCGACGACGAGGATCTCGGTGATCTCGACTTCGAAGAGCCGCTGATCGATCATCGCCTGCAAAAGTCTCCCGATATTTGCTTCTTCGTTGTAGGCCGTTATGCCTACGCTACACTTGACTCGCTCTTCAGTCA
>CBDUWJ010000488.1:0-1971 GCA_965370895.1 uncultured Anaerolineae bacterium
CATGGACCTGCGCGCATCGATGAGCCGGCGACACGACTGGGTCTATCCGGGCAAGTGAGCTGTTTCTGAACAAAGGAGAATGAGTCAATGTCTGATAACTTGGAACCATCGAACGTGGTGATCTTTGGCGCCTCGGGCGACCTGACGCGCCGCAAATTGGTACCCGCGCTGCACAGCCTGGGCTGCGAGGGATTCTTTCCCGATGCAAGCCGGGTAGTGGGTGTGGCCCGCAGCCCCATGTCCGATCAAGCCTTTCGCAACCGGCTCTATGATGGCGTGGTCGACTATTCAAGGCTGAAACCGGGTGTCTGCGCACGCTGGTCCGAGGCGGAGCACGGTTTTACCTACCTGGCTGGCGGTTACGACGACCCCGAGACCTACCGCCGTCTCGCGGAGCGTCTGGCGCAGCACGATGCAGGGGCAGGCACGGGGGGCAACCGGCTCTTCTACCTGGCCACCCCGCCCACGCTGTACCCGATCATCGTCGAGCAACTGGGCCAGGCCGGGTTGAACCACAGCTGTCCCGGCTGGACGCGCATCATCATCGAAAAGCCATTTGGGCGCGACATGGAGAGCGCCCGACACCTCAACCAGCAGGTCCACGCCGTGTTCGACGAGAGTCAGATCTACCGCATCGACCACTATCTGGGCAAAGAGACGGTCCAGAATATCCTGACTCTGCGCTTCGCCAACACCATCTTTGAGCCGCTCTGGAACCGCAACTACATAGATCACGTGCAGATCACCGTAGCCGAGAGCGTCGGCGTGGGGCACCGGGCCGGTTACTATGACCAGGCCGGCGTGTTGCGCGACATGTTTCAGAACCACCTGCTGCAGCTACTCACCCTGACGGCCATGGAGCCTCCGGCCCTCTTTGAGGCCACAGCCTTGCGGGACGAGAAGGTCAAGGTGCTGCGAGCGGTCCGCACGGGAAGCGAAGGTGTGCGCGCTCAGTACGCCGGTTACTGTGGGGAGGAGGGCGTGGCACCTGACTCACAGATGCCGACCTATGCCGCACTTCAATTCTTCGTAGACAACTGGCGCTGGCAGGATGTTCCCTTTTACCTGCGCTCGGGCAAGAGCCTGGCAGGCAAGACGTCTGAGATCGCCGTTCAGTTCAAGTGTGTGCCGCACCTGATGTTTCCCCTGGCGCCCGGGGATGAGATCACACCAAACGTCCTCTCCCTCTGTGTTCAGCCGGACGAGGGGATCCACTTGCGCTTCGAGGCCAAGAAACCGGGCGCGGGTATGAGGGCTCAGTCGGTGGACATGGAGTTCCATTATGCCGAGGATTTTGGCGCCACGGCACTGCCGGAGGCCTACGAGCGGCTGTTGCTGGATGCCATGCAGGGCGACGCCACCCTCTTTGCCCGCGCGGACGAGATCGAGTTGGCCTGGGGGCTGATCGATCCCATCCTGGGCAGATGGGCGCAGCCAGATGCACCGCCGCTAGCCGCGTACGAACCAGGGAGCTGGGGTCCGGTCGAAGGGGACAGAATGCTGGGCCAGGAAGGCCGCGTCTGGCACCTGGGCTGTGGCCAACACGCTTGACGAGATCGTCAAGCAGAGACAAGGAGGAGAGCAAATGAAGAAGCCTGAAGTCACCGTCTACGGCGCCCACTGGTGCCCCGACTGCCGCCGCAGCAAGCAGTTCCTGGGCGAGCACCAGATCCCCTACAACTGGGTGGACATTGAGCAGGACAAGGAGGGCGAAGCGTACGTCCTTCAGAGGAACGACGGAAAGCGGATCATTCCCACCATCGAGTTCGCTGACGGTTCCATCCTGGTCGAGCCGTCGAATGCAGAGCTGGCCGCCAAGCTGGGGCTCAAGATGACGGCCGAACGCAGTCACTACGACCTCATCGTCGTCGGTGGCGGTCCGGCCGGCCTGACCGCCGCGCTCTACGCGGCGCGCGAAGGCATCGAAACGTTGGTCATCGAACGGGCTGCCCTTGGCGGCCAGGCAGCCAC
>CBDUWJ010000489.1:0-1966 GCA_965370895.1 uncultured Anaerolineae bacterium
GCGGCAGCCTGCAGGCGAGTCATGCTGGGTGGGATCTCGTCCCGGGGGAAGGCGAATCCGGCCAGGCCCTTTCCCGCTTTGATGCGCTCGGCCAGGTATTCGAAGCGGAAGAGCCGGTCGCTCACGCCGGGCGGCGCGGCCCCATGGTCAAAGACGGCCACGGCCAGCAGATGGACGCGGTCGAGATCCACGCCAAAGGCGCCAAAGGCGCGGGCCAGGGCATCATAATCAAAATCCAGCATGGTCAGGCGGCGTACTTCACTGAGATGTGCCGCCTCGTCCTCGCTGACCACTTTCACGCCCATGGCCGCCACCTCGTCCAGATCGTCGTTGAAGGTGCGCGCCGCATCGGGCGTGGCGCTTACGCCAAGACCCGCCTTTAGATGATCACCAGTGGCCCAGGAGCACGGTCCGCCGCCCATCGTCACGCCGGTCAGCAGCAGGTCTTCGCCAGCCGCGGTTGCGGCAGCGATGGCCTGTGCCAACCGCACGGTCGGCGAAGGCATCACCAGCTTTAGCGCGTTTTCGGGCTCCTTTTCGGTGTCGAACAGCAGCACGTCTTGCGTGCCAGTGCCCATGTCTACGGCCAGGATTTGCATGATATCCCCTTGGCTTGGGATTGTCTCTTGCCAGAGTATAGCACAGCCCGTCGACCTGGCCAAAAACCCCGCGCGACCTGCGCGTGGATGAGGCAATGCAGTTGGCAAGTTGCCAGTAGTGGGGAAAGAGCAATCTGGCAGACCTGAACTTGTTCAGCGTTCCCCGATTACCGGGGGCGCACGGCCCCTGCTTGCTGGGGACTCTTCCCATTTCAGACCTGTCGTCCCTTTGGAGGTTGCACATCCAACGAAACCGGCTGTTTCATCCCGGATACTGCTCCAATACCTGAATGATGCGTTGCACAGTCTGGTTCACCGGAGTGGGGATGCCGTGAGTTCCGCCCAGCTCAACTACCTTTCCGCCGAATATCTCTACCTCAGTCTTGCGCCCGGCCTCAATGTCCTGGAGCATTGAGGTTTTACCCTGCGGGGACAGAGTGTTGAGGAAGGTGTACCATTCGTCCACATCCTGGTCTACCAGGTTCACCCCACTAGCCTTTGCCAGCGCGATCGCTTCTCGCATCAACGCTTCCATCAACGCCCGAGCCTCCGGTGATGATTGGAGGACCCCATACGGAGCTCGCATCACCGCCGATGCCTGATTCGTCCCGACATTGACCATGAACTTCCACCACATCATCCGGATCATATCGGGCGGCGTTTCGTATGAGATTCCTGCCCGATCGAATGCATCTTGCACGCGCCGAACACGTTGGCTAAGATGGGTGTTGGTAGCCTCACCTAGGTAGTGCTTTCCAGGCTTTGTGAAGGTAATCTGGTTCCCCTGGCGCACAGCATCTATGCCAACGGAAACGGCATACAGCATCTTGTCCATGCCATAGATAGAGCCTATGTATTCCTCGCTGTCAAGTCCGTTCATGACAGAGATGACGGTGGTTTGGCTGCCAACCAGATTCTTCAAATCATGAACTGCATTTGGTAGGTGATGATGTTTCAGAGCCACGATGATGAGATCGGCCGGTGAGGCGGCTTTCTCAGGGTGGATGACTGGGACAGCGTACGTCTTTCCGTTGACCACCAAGCCGGTGCTTTCGAGCCGGTCATAGCGTTGGCCCCGAGCAATCACTCCCGTGGAGAATTCGGCTGGATCGAGGAACCTGGTAGCAAAGTAAGCGCCCATCGCCCCTGCGCCAAGGATGGCTACTTTTCTGATTTCCTGCATCGACTACTCCCACTTTTCTGTGAAATCTCTTCCAAATGTGTTCCCATCAACCCAAGTACCCATTTGACAGCTAGGAAACGACCCAGCCCGTCCACAGTCCGTCAGTCGTGACTTGCCTCCTGGGCCTCCCGCGTCCTGCGCAGCCGGAATCGCCCGCGCAACTCAGCCGCCGGGTGGAGATGCT
>CBDUWJ010000490.1:0-1952 GCA_965370895.1 uncultured Anaerolineae bacterium
GCACGATGAGCCCGGGGGCTAGAACGGAGATCGGCGTCAGGACCTGCCATACCGCGCTGGGCTGGATGGGCATCGCCTGGTCGGCGTGGGGACTGGTGGCGGTAACCCTGCCCCAGCCCACCGAGGCCGAGGCGCTGAGCCGGCTGCCCGCGGACAGCGGAGGTGAGCCTCAGGAGCAAACAGGGCTGGACGTGAGGATCTTGACCGGCAAACTACGACGTTACTTTGACGGGGAGGCGGTCACCTTTGACGAGCCACTGGATCCCACCCTCGGTACGGAGTTCCAGCGGCGGGTGTGGGCCATCACCCGGGCCATCCCCCGCGGGCAAACGTGCACCTACAGTCAGATCGCCCGTCAGGCAGGGTCGCCGCGGGCAGCCCGGGCGGTGGGCCAGGCTATGGCCCGCAACCCCTGCCCGGTGATCGTGCCCTGTCACCGCGTAGTAGGATACAACGGCCAATTGACCGGTTTTGGCGGTGGGCTGAAGATGAAGCGACAGATGCTGGCCATGGAGGCGGTCTAGGTGCCATCGGCTTTCAGCCATCCGCGCTCGGCCTCTTGTCCGTGTGCCGGGCACCCGGCCTGAAGTGGCCATCCGGCACAGATGTGCGCATCAACGGAGTCGCTCGCAAGCTGATTGCTGACTGATGAACACTGACCGCCAAGAGCTGAGATCCGTTTGCTGAAAGCTTTGAAACTTGACGACGGTGACCAAAGATGGTATGATGATTAGCGGAGACAGGGTCAGAGCCGCCCTCCATGTGGAACCACCTGCAAATGGGGGGCGTTTTGCTGTGCAATGCCCCAGACCGGAGAAGCCATGCGCGTTGGTATTGACGCCCGATTGGTGTATTACAGCCAAGCCGGGATCGGCCAGTACATCCTTCACCTGGTGGATGGCCTAGCCAAGGTAGACAAAAAGGGCGAATATGTCCTCTTGCAGAGCCGCAAGGACGACACCACCATCCTGAGACAGCCCAATTTTCGACGGGTTTCCCTGTGGACGCCCAGTCATCACCGTCTCGAACGGTATGCGCTGAACGTCGAGTTGATGCGCCTGGGCTTGGACGTTTTGCACAGTCCGGACTTTATTCCGCCCCACCGCCCCAGTTGCAGATCGGTCATCACTGTCCATGACCTCGCCTTTCTGCTCTACCCTCACTTTCTGACCAGGGAGAGCGCCCGCTATTACGGTCACATTGACCAGGCTGTGCGCTGGACGGATCACATCATCTCCGTCTCGGAGAGCACCAAGCGCGATACCATCCAGCACCTGGGCGTGGCGGAGGACAGGATCACCGTCGTGCACGAAGCAGCCAATCCCGTTTTCCGTCCCATGGACCGGCAGGAGGCTAGAGAGCAGATTCGCTATCGGCACGGCATTGAGGCTCCCTACATCCTCTTTGTCAGCACCATCGAACCACGCAAGAACGTGCCCACGCTGTTGCGGGCCCTGTGGCAACTCGTGGAGTGTTACAAAGAGGACGTGCGCCTGGTCCTGGCAGGGGGCAAAGGCTGGCTTTTCGAGGACGCCTTCTCCGTGGTCGACGAGCTCAAGCTTGATCGTCGGGTCCACTTTGTGGGGCGGGTGTCGAGCGAGGATCTTCTGTACCTGTATAACGCTGCTGAGATGTTGGCCCATCCCGCCTTTTACGAAGGCTTTGGCCTTCCACCCTTGGAAGCGATGGCCTGTGGTCTACCGGTCATCGTCTCGAATGTGGCATCGTTGCCTGAAGTCGTGGGGGACGCCGGTTTCTTGATCGACCCCCACGAGGTGGACGAACTGACTGTGGCCATGTGGCGCGTACTCAACGACGATGGACTCCGCCAGGAGATGCGGCAGAAGGGACTGAAGCAGGCAGGTCGCTTTTCCTGGGAACGGGCCGCGCGCGAGACGATGGCTATCTACAAACTGGCCTTCGAAAAGTAGCCGGAAACGATGACGCGCGAC
>CBDUWJ010000491.1:0-1936 GCA_965370895.1 uncultured Anaerolineae bacterium
TCGTCGATGATGACCATCTTGCCAGCACGGGCGATTGCCTGCAGTCTCGGCGAACCACACATCTACGGCCGAGTCGATTGCCAAACCCCACGGCCAGCGGTTGGCAGTGTGGATCTCGTACTCGAGAAGCCCTGGTACTTGAATCAAGACGCACCAGCTTGTTGCCGTCTCTGTCCGTCACCCAGATCCGCCGGTAGTCATCCAGCACGAACTGAGCAGGATAGCAGTTGGAGGTAGGTAACGGAGACTCCACGAATCCCCGCCGGGCGGGCCACCCGGCCGTTCGTCTGGGCTTGCGGGACCGAACTGGACAGCCGAAGGTTCCGGGCAGCGTGATTGGGCGCGAGCGGCAGTGCGGCCCTGTCTTTCGGCGCTACGACTGCCAGAGATACCTGATTGTTGCATCTCGCGGCCTCGACAACCTGCTGTTCGGGGTCAACCTCTACGGAAGCGCGGTATCGACCCGGGGGTAGCCCCACCAGTGCGAACTCGACCGACTGGGAGGAAAACGCGGACAAGCCCTCTATCATCTCCGTGAGGGTGGTATTCATGGGACCGCCGCTCTCTGTTTTCACACAGAAGGGTCCCGAGGCAACCGTCCCGCGGTTCACGACGTTGGCCCGCAGTGTCCGGGTGATCGTCTGAGCTGGGCTGGCCAGTGCAGCGTCAGGGACGAGCCGTGAGGATGCGATGCCCGGATCCACATAGGCAACCGGCGAGAAGGAGCTCCTATGGCCGGCGTAGTTATGTCCAAGCGGCGTCATTGCGCCACTCTGCGGGCCAAGAATGTTGCCGCCGAAACCCTCTCCGGTGACAGGATTCCAGGGTGGGACGTTGAGGCTGAACCATTGAAGGGTCCGGCGACTGCTGGCCCGTGGCAGGTAGCCAGTTTCGTGAGCCCGTGACTCCACCTGAGCAGATCCGCCGGGCCGCCTTCTAGCAGGTCTCATGTGTCAGGCCAAGTCCGAAGGGCAGGGTGCATTTGACCCGAAAGCTGGGCTTACACCTTCTTGACAGGCAGTCGCAATCCTGCTAGAATGGGATGGCGACCCACGGGAAAGCAGTTGGAGACACAGACGTGCTCCGGATTTTACCATGTTTCTCGCAGGTATTGCTAGGCGTTGACTTTCTGAATTCCTGAGGCGTGCGATGACTGGGAAAAAAGGTGTACTGCCTGACTGGTTCCCGTACCTGGATCTGGCCTTGGTGATTGTGGCTGGGGCAATCTGGTATGCTGTTCCTGGAGCGGGCCTCTTCCCCCTCATCCTGGCAGTGACGCCGTGGGTGATCCGCGCGGCGGTGACTGGCCGGCCCTCGCGCGGAACGGCCTTTGATGTGCCACTCGTCGTCTTCCTGTTGGCAGCCGGGCTGGCGGTGTGGTCTGCGTACGATCGCCCGACCGCCTGGGCCAAGTTCTGGCTCATCGTCGGGGGGGTGTTCCTCTTTTATGCGTTTGTCAATGCCGAGTCGATCGGACGCGGACGGGCGTGGTTGTTGGCCTTTTTCGGCGCAGGAGTGGCTTTGTACTTCCTGGCGACGCACGATTGGGATGCCTATCCGGCAAAGTTCGACGTTCTGACGACGCTGGGACGGGCAATTCAGGCGCCCCTCCCTCCAGTGCCCGGCCACCGCTTGCACCCCAACGTGGCCGGAGGCCTGATGGCCATGATGCTGCCCTTTACCTGCCTGGTGGTTCTTCGCGGCTTCCAGCGTCTGGGGGGACGGGACTGGAAACCGGCCGCCACAGCTCTGGTGCTGCTTGTGCTCACCCTCTTTGGTCTGATCATGACGACCTCCCGGGCGGCCTGGATTGCGCTGGCCTGCGCCACGATCCTGGCATTGCTGTGGTGGATGACGATGGCGTTGAGCCGAAGGTGGCCGAGAGTGCGGCCCTGGCTGTTTTTGGGGCTGGTGGGCGCTGGCTTGGCCGGCGTGG
>CBDUWJ010000492.1:0-1935 GCA_965370895.1 uncultured Anaerolineae bacterium
GGTTGGTTTCATGGCGCGCAGCTCCGCCTCGCCGATCAAGCGCATAGTCGCCGGCGTCAGCGGCAGGGCTATCACCACGTAATCGCACTCGGCAAGCATCTCGTGTATCGCCTCAGGCGGATAGAAACGCTCTGGCAGGTTCCCCTGCGGGTCACCAACCGGATCCCCGGCGTGCTCCAGGGCATACCCCCGATGGGCACGGCCCGCCGAGCGTCGGAGGGCCAGCAGCCGCATGCCAAAGGCCCGCCCCAGGCGGCCCACTTCGCGGCCGATGCTGCCATAGCCGACGATGCCCAGGGTGCTGCCCCGCAGTTCCGGACGGGAGTAGGTGTCCCACCTGCCCGATGGCCACACCCCCTTGCGTTGGCAACGGATCCAGAAGGGCACCTGCCAGCGATGGGCCAGCATGGAAGCAAAGACATACTCGGCAATCGACGTGACGTGGATACCACTGCTTGTGGTGGTGGCCACCTCGCTGTGCATCAGAGGGCTTTCGAGAACATGTTCGACACCGGCGCTGTGGAGTTGGATCCAGCGCAGCCGGGGGGCCAGGTCCAGGACGTTGTGCGGTAGGTGAAAGGTGTAGAGCACCTCCACGTCTGAATGGCCAACCAAGGCCGCAGCGACCTCCTCGGTGTCGTGGCAGGTCTGCTGGGTCACGTGCAACCGGGGCGACACCGCCTGAAGTTGAGCGAGCAGGTCAGCGGTAAAACCCAGGGTGGACAGCACCTCGATAGTCTTCATCTAGAACTCCTGGTAGACAACCTCCTCGTACCAGCCCTCCACCAGGTTCTTGTGACGAAGCTCGTCCTTGGCCATGGCCTCCAGCAAGTCGCGCATCTCGCCCTCATTCTGTTCGGCCATGCCCCGATAAAGCTCATAGGACTGCTGTTCTTTCCTGGAGGCAAAGATGCACACGTCCTGGAAAGTGGAATCGGGTCCCAGCGGCCTGACGATCAGGTGATCGCCAATCTGATAGTCCTCCACAGGCACTTGCTGCAGCTTGCGGACCTCGGCGCGCACCTGACCGGGGCTGGCGAGCATTTTTTCCAGTACCACCTTGTGCCCCAGTTCCTCCTGGGCCAGTTCACGCAACGCCTCCTTCACATGCTCCACCTCCACCAAGTCCACGGCATCGGTATACAGTTGATGGGCATTGATCTCACCCTGGATTGCCTCACGCAGAATCTCTTCGACCGTCATGTTTCGTCTCCTTTCAAATGGCTGGGTTCAGTGTAGCCCGGTTGCCAGTGGGAACTAGCTCCTGGTGGCAGGCCCCGTGCTCCAAGCGGACCACAGACTTGTGCGAGCTCAGTCGAGCCCTTTGTCAGGTGAGGCAGCCCATTGTAATCCGCCGCGGGCTAGAAACCCTGGCAGGATGCTGCTCGAGTTTCGCACAAAGAACTGGATTAGCCCCCCCAGGGCATGCTGGCGTATTCCTCGAAAGCCCGGTCGTGCATCTGTTTGAATAGTCTCTCATGCCGGCGCTCCCACCCGGCCAGCATCGTGAGCGACTTTTTTGCCGTCTCGTCGTCCGTCTGTTCGGCCGCCATCTCGTAGAACTCGGCAAAGTCACGCTCGATCAAGTAGGCCATGCGCAGCACAGCCAGGTCGGGGACCATCGCTTCGATCACAGTTTGGTCCAGCATTTCGCTGTCGGCACGCTCGGAGAAGAACCCCGCCTGCTCCATGGCCTCTCCCGCCGCGATGCCGGTGGTTCCCTCCGTCTCGAGGGCATCTATCAGGCCCTGGACAAATTGGATGTGCCTCTCCTCCTCAACGGCCAGTTTCTCAAACACATCCACGACCGCAGCGTGACCAAAGCGCCCGGCGTTGCTACGGAAGAAATCCCGGCCCTCCCGCTCGCGCTGCAGGGCGTAAGTGTAGATCTTGAGAACGTCCATCGGCAAACCTCCTGGTGGATCTTGAGCCTAG
>CBDUWJ010000493.1:0-1852 GCA_965370895.1 uncultured Anaerolineae bacterium
ATCTGTCGGGCCCGGGATCCAAAGAGCCAGGAGTTGACCTTCACGTGTTTTTGTGGTACACTCTTTTACGTGGAGGTGGCCATGGAAACACGCAATATCACCCTTTCGATTCCCAAAGAGATCCTGCTCAAGGCCAAGCTGGTTGCTGTGCGCAGGCAGACCTCTGTCTCTGGCCTGTTGACCCAGGCCCTTGAAGTGCTGGTTCAGCAGGAAGATGCCTATGCCCATGCGCGACAGCGCCATCTGCAATGGTTAGAGCAGGGCGCGGACCTGGGGACCGGCGGACAGATCGTGACCAAGCGAGATGAGCTTCATGAGCGAGCCTAGGAACCTGCAGTTCGTCGACACCAACGTCCTGATCTACGCCCACGATCGCTCGGCCGGGCGCAAGCACACCCGCGCCCAGGAGCTGATCCAGGGACTCTGGCGATCCGAGGAAGGGTGCCTGAGTATCCAGGTCCTGCAAGAGTTCTTTGTGAACGTCACGCGGAAAGTAGCTAGCCCGCTGGCGTCTGAGGTGGCGGCACAGATCATCGTCGATCTGTCGACCTGGCGGGTGCATCGTCCGGGGGTGGAAGACGTCCTCGATGCCATTCGTCTACAGGATCGCTACCAGGTTTCATTCTGGGACGCTATGATTATCTCCAGCGCCATTCAGCTAGGCTGCCAGACGATCTGGTCAGAGGATCTCAATCCAGGACAGCTCTATGACCGGGTCACTGTCTTGAGTCCGTTCTAGACCCATACGGGGATTCTCCGGCTCGGAGTCTTTTTCTTGTGGACGGACGTGCGGTCTATAGCCTGACCACCGGCGCGTCCATCCCGGCGGTTCGGAAAGCGCAGGCCATGTGCGGGGTGTTATAGTGCCAGCCAGGCTGCCCTTCAGGTGACAGCAGGATAATGCCTCCCAGGCCGCTCACCTTGTCGGCGAGCGCCTGGACAGCGATCCGGGCGGCGGTCTGGGGGTCACCCTCCTCCTGCAGGTGATGCAGGGCCAGCCGGGCCAGGATCACCTTGGCGATGGCTTCTCCCCAACCGGTGGTTGAAGCACCGCCCAGGTCGTCGTCGGCGTAGAAACCGCAACCGACCATGGGTACATCCCCCACGCGACCGGGCAGCTTGTTGGGCGTGCCACCGGTGGAGGTGCCGGCGGCAATGTGGCCCTCCCGGTCCAAGGCCACACAACCCACCGTGTCGGTCGGTTGGGCAAAGGCATCCCGCGTTGAGTGGGTCTCGTCGTACAGCAGGCGCTGCCACCGCTCGAACTCGCGGGGCACGGCCAGGTCCGTTAACTCGCAGATGGGGAAGCCCATCTTGTGGGCAAAGCGCTGCGCGCCCTGAGCAATCAGCAGCACGTGCTCGGTCTTTTCCATCACTGCCCGGGCCAGCCGGATGGGGTTCTGGATGAACTGCACTCCCGCGACGGCACCCACCTCCAGATTGGCGCCGCTCATGAATCCGGCGTCCAATTCCACCTGTCCCTCGGCATTAAGGAACGAGCCCCGCCCAGCGTCAAAAGCCTGGTCGTCCTCCATGGTGACAATGGCCGCTTCCACAGCATCCAGCGCAGACCCACCCGCCGCCAGCCCGCTCCAGCCGGCCTCGACGGCGCGGCGTGTACCCTGCCGGTGAGCCTCGTGCAGTTCGGGGGGGATGTCCCCAGCCCCACCATGGACGATGATCGATGGTTGCATCACGGTCTCCTACCTCTTCCGCTAACCCATGTTCGGGGGGCGGGTATCCCTACCCGCCGGTGGATCAAAGCCGAGTGGCGGCTATGGAAAGCCGCCCTACCAACTAGCACTCTGTTTCTTGTAGGGCGGGTATCCCTACCCGCCTCTGGATCAAAGCC
>CBDUWJ010000494.1:0-1806 GCA_965370895.1 uncultured Anaerolineae bacterium
TATGTCACTTTCAGACCTGGAGCAAACTCAGAGGCGTGTCCTCATGTTCGGCGGTAAAGGGGGTGTGGGCAAGACGACCACATCGGCCACGACCGCCCTTCACTTTGCGTCGGCAGGCCAGCGGACCCTCATCATCTCCAGCGACCTGACGCCTTCCCTATCGGACATCTTTGAGACCGCGATCGGCGCCGCCGAGACGCCCATCCCCAATGTTCCCAACCTGTGGGGCCTGGAGATCGATCCTGACGAGGTGATGCGCCGCTGGAAGGTCAAGTTTGGCCCTGAGATCTACGAGGCGTCGCAGGTCTTTGTGGACATGCCATACGACGAGATAGTGGATTACGTGGCCCTGGCACCCGGCATCCAGGAGGAATTCATGCTTGATTTCATCCTGGAGCGCGTGCGCGATGGCGGTTACGACCTGGTGGTGTGGGATACCGCCCCGGCGGGCGACACCCTCCGCCTCCTGGAGCTTCCCTACAAATTCCTGAGCCACCTGCGCATGGCGCCGCGGATGTACCTGGGGGTGCGCGACAAGCTCCAGCTCAGCAAGGTGCCCTTTCTGGATCTCATAGACAGTTGGCGGGAGCTATCGTTGGAGATCGCCGATTTCTTTCGCCACCCGGCTAGCACCGAATTCATTTTGGTGAC
The DNA here is from genome assembly GCA_965370895.1 of uncultured Anaerolineae bacterium. Lineage (GTDB taxonomy): Bacteria > Chloroflexota > Anaerolineae > JAAYZQ01 > JAAYZQ01 > CBDUWJ01. Next base: position 652 of record CBDUWJ010000494.1, read on the forward strand.
CATCCCCGAGGCACTGGGCGTCTACCAGGCACGGCGGCTGGTGGGCGGGTTTGCCCAGTTTGGTCTTGATATCCAGCACTTGATCGTGAACAACGTGATCGTCGGGGCCGACTCCGAGTTCCTGCAGCGGCGGCAGGCCATGCAGCGCCCCTACCTAGACCTGCTGGCCGAGGAGTACGGCAGGCAGATGACGATCACGCACTTGCCCCTGTTTGCCGATGAGATGAAAGGTGTGGATCGCCTGCGTGAACTGGAAGAAGTGTTGTTCAAGCCACAAAGCGGGTAGGCCGAATTGACATCCCATCCAGGCCGTGTGGTGATCGCCATGAGCGGCGGGGTCGACAGCTCCGTCGCCGCCGCCCTGCTCGTCGAGCAAGGCTACCAGGTCACCGGCATCATGATGCGTCTCTGGGCCGAGCGCGAGAATCGTTGTTGCGCCCCAGAGGCGGTGGATGACGCCCGCCGGGTGGCGGCTCACCTGGGCATCCCCTTCTACCTGGTCAACTACGAAGAAGGGTTCAAATCCCGCGTGGTGGACTATTTCGTGGCTGAATACAGCCGGGGCCGGACGCCAAACCCTTGCCTGGCCTGCAACCGGCACATCCGCTTTGGCCGGCTTTTGCGCCAGGCCCGGGCCCTGGACGCCGGCTACCTGGCCACGGGGCACTATGCGCGGGTGACCCGTGCCAACGGCCACTACCAGTTGCGCAAGGGTGCTGATCCGCGGAAAGACCAATCCTACGTGCTGTACATGCTGGGACAGGATCAACTCGGTAGTCTTTTGTTCCCTGCCGGCAAGTACACAAAGCCTCAGATCCGGGAGATGGCCCGCCTGCGAGGCCTTCCGGTGGCAGACCGAGACGAAAGCATGGAGATCTGTTTCGTGGCCGACGACGACTACCGGCAGTTTCTGCGCAAGCACGCTCCCCAAGCGGTGCAATCTGGCCCGATCCTCGATACGGCCGGCAAGGAGATAGGTCAACACCAAGGACTAAGCTTCTACACCGTCGGCCAGCGGCGGGGGCTGGGCGTCGCCGCTCCAGAGGCGCTGTACGTCATCCGCCTGGACGTGGCCCGCAACGCGCTGGTGGTCGGACCAGCGAGGGAACTGGGGCGCCGGAGCTTGGTCGCTGCCGAGGTGAGTTATGTGAGCGG
>CBDUWJ010000495.1:0-1795 GCA_965370895.1 uncultured Anaerolineae bacterium
CAGGAAAAGGACGTTGGCCGGGCGTTCGGCCAGGCGCCGCATAAAGTAGGGATACCACTGTTCGCCGTAGGGCACGTAGGCCCGCACCTGGTAACCCTCGGCGGCGAGTTGGCGCTGCAGGCCAGACCGGATGCCGTAGAGCATCTGGAACTCGAAACGGTCGGGGGGGATGGCTTGCTGGCGGGTGTGGTCTACGGTCCAGTCAATCAGTTCGGCGTCGTGGGTGGCGATCGCCGCGTACACCCCGTTGGTCCGCGCCCGGTCGCTCAAAAGCTGCTCCGTCAACCTGGCAAAGCTGGCATCGGTATCGGCTTTGTCGGGGTAAGCGACCTCCGGTGACTCGTCGTACGCACCCTTGACCAATCGTACCGAAGCACCCTGATCCACGAGCCGGTCCACGTCGTCAGCGCTGCGATAGAGATAGCTCTGGATGACGACACCCACGTTCTTGTACCGCCCCCACAGTTCCTCAAAGAGGTCCAGCGTGGGTTGCACGTATTCAAACCCCTCCATGTCGATGCGTACAAAACGGTTCGCCTGGGCGGCGCGGGCCACGATGCGCTCCGCATTATCGGCAGCCAGCGCCGGGCTGAGATCCAGACCGAGCTGCGTCAACTTGATGGAGACGCCCGACTGGACGCCACTGGCCTCAATGGCATCCAGCAGGTCCAGGACTTCCGTGGCGTCGTCGCGGGCCTCGATCTCGCTGAGCACGTTTTCGCCCAGGTGATCTAGCGTAGCGTGTAGGCCCCCTTGGTTGAGGGCCTGCACGGCAGTTATGGCTTCCTCAAGTGTTTCGCCGGCGACAAAGCGACGAGCCATGGACCGGGCTGGACCAAAGCCCCTGGCCATCGCCCTCAAGAACTCACTGCGGGAGAGAGCTAGAAAAACGGATCGCATCGGCTGCATTGCTTCTGCCTCATCGTGTGTGCGGTCTCGCGCTCCTCTGCAAACTCACTCCAGTTGCCCTTGTTCCAAGTCTGCTATCGTGGCTCGTCCGACCGGGCCAAACGGCACGTTCCAGGCTGAGGTTCACGCATTCTAGCACGGCAGGCTCGGTAAGGCAAGCTCGGTCCGTGCCCGGCAAGGTTGGCAAGAATCAAGAGAGCCAAGGGCGGCCCCTTGGCCCTTGGCTCTCAATCAAAAGGAGGAGAAGAGATACGAGTATTCGGCATGACCCATGATGACCTCATGGCAGATGGTGCTACCCAAGTGTAGTCCCTGGCCCCAAGGTTGCTCGCCCGCCATGGGCCATGCCCTTTCAAGTGAGGCAATCATACCACAAAACGTTGGGGCGTGCTTGATGGATGCTCGACGACTACCCTACGCTCAGCAGACGCGCTAGCTACGGGGTGTCTTGCTGACACTGTAAACTGTCCATTCATAGCTAAACCAAGTAGATTCTGCACATTTTTGCCGGCATGGATTGAGCCGGCCCAGGTTGGCTCAACATTGGACTGCCTCCCAAAGCACTGGGCCGAAAGTCTTGCTGGCTGGCAACCGGAGGCTGCACTCAATCTAGCGAGAACAGAGCATCGGACCTTGCACTGTTCTCGCCATAGAAGCGCCGGCAGCCGGACTCTGTCACCAAAGTGATCAGGGTGGCGGCCGGGGGGGTCCTGGTGGCGGCGGCGGCGGTCCAGGCGGTGGTGGCACCGGTGGGGGCGGTGGAGGTACCGGCGGTGGTGGTGGCCCTGGCGGTGGAGGTGGTGGGGGAGGTGGAGGGGGAGGAGGTGGCGCAGGCGGTGGCGTGGGTAGATATCGCGGAGGTGGAGCAGCAAGCGGAGGCGCTGCT
>CBDUWJ010000496.1:0-1707 GCA_965370895.1 uncultured Anaerolineae bacterium
AGTATTGTAGCCTGAACGTCAAGGCGCTGTGCGATCCTGTTGTCCGTACTCCCCCCGTGAGTCTCCAAGAACGACCTGCCAGTTCGAGCCTGTCTCGACTGGTAAGTCTTCTCTTTCCGTCATGCCCTTCCCTCGCACTAGTGGTACAATCTTCTGGCGGAACGCTTCCAGGCTGCAGAATGCCATAAGCTGAACACGGTGCCCGCTTGGAATGTCCAAAGCGCGGTGCTTATCCCGCCTGTAGAGACCTCTGGTGAGGTGGATCATCCCCCTGGGTTTGTCGATCCCGAGTGACAGTTGTATCGCGGATTGGCAGCTTGGCGACAAACGTAGTATAATGGCCCCGGATCGAAGAGGAGCCTTGGCAGCTTTTCCAGGCTCGTAGAGCCTCGCTGCCAAGAAGTTTGTCACAATCCCCTGAGCATCGATTTCGCTTGACGGGAGATGCTGTGGATCTGGAGCAATTGCTACGGATATCGAGCCGGACCTTTGCCCTCGGAATTGAGCGCTTGCCGGACAAATTGAGCTGGGCGATGACGGTTGCCTATCTTTTGCTGCGGGTATCGGACTATCTCGAAGACAACCGCGAGATGCCAGGCCAGCAAAAGGTAGAGTTGCTGTGCCTGTGGGATCAGGTCTTGGCCGGAGAGGCGGTCCTGTCTCTGTGGACCCAACAGGTGAGCTTTCCCGACGAGATGACGCCCGATGCGCTGGTGGCTCAAGATGTGGTGCGGGTTGTGGACGCCTTGCAGCAGTTGCCCGAAGAGGTGTACGTGCCCATCGTCAAGCATGTGCGTGACTCGACGCAGGGCATGGCCCGCTGGGTTGCCCGCGGCCCCCTGGTGCTGACCGAAGCCGACCTGGACGACTATATGCACGAGGTGGCCGGGCGGGTGGGCTATCTGGTCACCGAACTCTTTGCCTGGTATTCGCGTTCTATTCGTCGACGCATGGACCGGCTGATGCCGCTGGCGCGTGAGTGTGGGCTGGCCCTCCAGACGGTGAACGTCGTGCGGGGGCTGCGCGACGATTACGAGCGGGGTTGGATTTTCGTGCCGGAGAGCTTTTGTGCCCGGGCTGGCATCTCGCGGGAAGCGCTCTTTGATCCCGCCTGTCAGCAGCAGGCGATGCAGGTGGTAGACATGTTGGCCGACAAGGCGGAACGTCACCTGCAGGCAGCGATGACCTATTTCATAATGCTGCCGCCCTGGCAGCACGCCATCCGGCTTTCCTGTCTCTTTCCCCTGCTGCTGGCCGTGCGGACACTGGCCGTCACACGTGGCAACTACCACGTGCTGGAGAGCAAGGCCAAGGTCGGGCGCGATGAGGTCGTTCAGATCGTGCGTGATTCGACGCTGTGGGGCTGGTCCAACTGGTGGGTGGAGCGCTACGCCCGGCGCCTGGCTATGGCTCCGGCCGGTTGAAGGTGTTCCGCACCGAGGCGGTTCGGTCTGAGTTCAAACACGCGTGGCAAGGGCGGGACTACCGCCTCATCGTCAGGGTGGCCATGCGGCTGCCACCGCCGGCCCGGCACCTTCACTACGATGGCGAACCCTGGATGATTGACAATCGCTTTCTGGTCTCGCTGACAATCTGATCGAACGGCTGCAGAAATGGCTGGGGGAGGGACAGAAGGAGGAGTGACAATGGCTTCTGAGGCTCAATTCCCGTTTGGCCAGCCGATTGTCTGGCAGCCCAGCGAGCAGT
>CBDUWJ010000497.1:0-1689 GCA_965370895.1 uncultured Anaerolineae bacterium
GGAACCCCGTTCCTTGTGACCGGCAGGCGTATGGCCTGTCACGCTGGGTGACATTGTACTCTAGAAGGCGAGCGGCAGCAAGCCGTGGCTGACAGCGGTCAGGAACCTCGGACCTGGCCGAAGGGGATGGTTGTTGATTGGTAGCACCATCGTGCACAGGCGGTGCTGGTTGGGTTTTCTGGCGGGCACCGGCCCAGCACTGGTCAGTGGGTGGATGCTGGCGGGTCAGGAGCACAGAACCGCTGCTCCTGTGGAGGCGATCCCTCCCGGGCCGGCGAGCAGCCTGCAGGTGCTCAAGCTCCAGTAGCAGCCGCTATTTTGGCGCGGGGCACCCCCGTGCCGGACTGCTGGATTTTGGTGCGTTGAGAGCAGGGCTTCTTCGTGTGGCCCGGTCCACAGCCCGTGCCCGGCTGCGGTTGGGAAGACTGCCACTGGCCACAGGTCTCATCCCTCCCCGGACTGTGGCCAGCGCGCAAATTGATCCAGGAAGGCGAGGATGTCCCGTGTCATGGCGGCCAATGCCTTTTCGCCCTTCTCAACAGTGGCCAGTGTGGCGTTGCCATTGACCCCACTGCGAGTCGTCATCTTGCCCCCAACGGCGATCTTGATCACACCGTCCCTGCCCCGCGTTCCAGGCACGGCGTCCTGGAATTCTCTGACTGCCCGGTCCATTCTCACCAAGTCAGGGCGGATGGCCAGCATACAGGATGTTTCGATCTCATCGGCATGACCACCCGATGCCTGCTCGGCCAGTTCCCGCACCGTCTCAACACCCAGCCCCCGGATGTTGGTGACGGCTACCTGGACGCCCAGCTCCTGGTGCAGGTCCCTGGAGAGCGTCACCAAGGGGGGATGGGTCGAAACACCGCTGTCGAGTATCAGGAACTTCTGGGTGCCATGCCGGGCCAGCGAGCGGATGATGTCCGCCACCATCCCGGCGAATACGCCGGCCGAGACAGACACACTGCCCGGCCACTCCACAAAGGCTGGATAATAGGCATAGGCCAGTGCCGGCAACAAGAGCACCGGAGAGGCCTCCACTACGCGGTTGGCCAATTCCTCGACGACGATCAGGTCGGTGCCGCACGGCAGGTGGGGGCCGTGCTCTTTGGTGCCCGCACCGATGGGCAGGACGGCGATGGGATACTGCTTGATCGCCTCGGCAGCTTCTGGCCACGCAAGTTCAGCCAATCTCACGCCCTTCATGGGCCACCTCCTTTCTTGCCCCTGACCGCCCGGATGCCCGGTCAGGTTTGGCCTGATCGGGTAGTCTCAGGCACACCAGTCCCTCGTCCATCATTCTACCACCGCCCCTTCAATGGTCAGCCACAACGGACCCCGGGTCACGCGCCAGCCATTCAGCCGCGATCCTCCGGCCAGGAGGGCAGCCTCTTGAGGCGTGTAGGCCGCGTCGCGACTGCCCAACGGCTCGTTCACCCGGCGCAACGCCGGCGGCACGACAAAGCGCGTGGCGAACCACAGCAATAACCAGAAGGGCATGGCCATATCCCGGCGGAGGTCAAAGATCAGGAAAGAGCCGCCAGGCCGCAGAACACGGGCGATCTCGTCCAGAGCTGCGATGGGATCGCTCCAGTGATGCAAAGACAATGTGCTGACTACGAGATCCAGGGAACCGTCGGGGAGTGGAATCTGCTGCGCATCCCCTTCCCTGAACGTGGCGCGGGCGCC
>CBDUWJ010000498.1:0-1547 GCA_965370895.1 uncultured Anaerolineae bacterium
GCTATTCTCGCGTGAGGCGCGGTGCCCACCGCTCGCCGCCGTCCACGAAAAGGGGCTCGCCGGTGACATAGTCAGCACGGACCAGGAACAGAACGGCATCCACGACGTCCTGGGGAGTTCCCCACCGCCCCATGAGGGTGCGCCCGGCCGCCATGGCTATCTGATCCGGGGTATAGTCCGGCGGCGGTAGAACCGGTCCCGGTACCAGCGCATTGACCCGAACCTGGGGGGCCAGCTCCACCGCCAGGCTACGGACCAGGGCCCACAGTGCGCTCTTGGCTACCCCGTGGGCAAGATGGGCCGGCCAGGGTTCAAAGGCCCCCCGGTCCAGGATGGCGATGATGGCGCCCGCGCCCCTCTGGACCATATCCGGCGCCAAGCCCTGGACCAACAGCAGAAAGCTCTCGACCACCACGCCCATGAGCAGCCGCCAACTCTCCAACGTGACGCCGGCGAGGGAAGCACGGTCAAATGGAGAAGCGGCGTGCACCAGGACGTCCACCTGTCCGAAGCGTTCCCTTGATGCCTGGATGACTGCCAGGGCGGATGTGGGATCGGCAAGGTCAGCCTGCACGGTGAGGGCCTCGACCCCCAATCGCCGCGCGCTGGCCGCGGTCTCCTCTGCAGGGCCTGCAGAGCGATTGTAGTGGACGACGATGTGCGAGCCGGCCTCAGCCAGTCCCAGGCTGATGGCCCTGCCCACCCGCACGCCGCCACCGGTTACGAGGGCGACTTTGCCTTGCGGATCCAAGTTCTACCTCCTCTGACCGGGCGATGGGTGATCAGGCACCCGCTTGCAGTAGATACTGGCGGGCTGTCTCTGCAAACATGGCTGCCGCGATAGATAGGAAACGTTCGTCGAGATCGAACTGCGCGTTATGAGCGTGGCGCATTGGACGGCCATCATCGAGCGCCGCGCCGACCAGGAAATAGACGCCTGGAGCCAGGCTGGAGAACAAGCTAAAGTCCTCCGAAACAGGTGACGGCTTTTCCTCACCCACCTGGAAGCCAAGGCCCAGGGCAACGCTGCGCACCAAGTCGGTCATCTGTGGAGCATTTACCGTTGCCGGGTGCCCCTGGCGCAGGGTCAGTTCGTAGTCTCCGCCCTGCCACTTGGCCAGGCCGCAGGCTTCGTCCAGTCCCTTCAGAATCTGCTGCCGGACGCCGGGGTCAAAGCTGCGCAGGGTACCGGTCAACTCGACGCGATCGGCAATGATGTTGGCCTTGCGCCCGCCATAAATGGTCCCGACCGTGACCACGCCGGCTTCCATGGGATCGATACGGCGCGCAATGATGCTCTGGATAGCGTTGATGACCTGAGCAGCCAGCACAATGGCATCCACACCCCGGTGTGGATAGGCACCGTGACTGCCTTGACCGTGGATCACCAACTCGAACTTGTCCGTGGCGGCCAGAATCGGGCCAGGGGATACAAGGATCGTGCCCGGCGGCTGGTCAACGATGTTGTGCAAAGCCGCAACAGCGTCGACGCCCGTCATTGCCCCTGCCTCTACCATCCGGTCCGCTCCGCTCTTGCCATCTTCGTC